>DASVOL010000362.1:0-6384 GCA_036383375.1 Bradyrhizobium sp.
GCTGGCATAACCGAGGTCGGAGGCGACCTGCTTGACCGAGACGTTCGCGCTGGTCGACAGGCGCTCGATCGCGGCCGCGATGCGGGCGCGCTGGCACCAGCTCTTGAAGGACAGTTGCGTCTCCGCCGAGAACAGGCGCGACAGTGTGCGCGCCGAGGTGC
The DNA here is from genome assembly GCA_036383375.1 of Bradyrhizobium sp. Lineage (GTDB taxonomy): Bacteria > Pseudomonadota > Alphaproteobacteria > Rhizobiales > Xanthobacteraceae > Bradyrhizobium. The sequence goes on from DASVOL010000362.1 coordinate 162, forward strand.
CGACCGTGCGCGCCAGCGCATCGATCTCGTGGTCCTTGGTCGGGTCGGCCAGCACGATGTCGGCGGCGCGGCGGCAGCGCGGCTCCTGCGGCAGCGGGATGAAGGTCGCGGAATCCTCGGCCTGGTGCAGCTCCAGCATCACGAGCCTGATCAACAGATCGGTGCGCTCGCGTCCGCATGCGGCGTCGAACAGCGCAAGGATCGCCTGGTGCACCAGCGGCGACACCCGCACCACGAATTCATGGTCGAGGCTGGCGCTGCGCTTCTCGCGCGAGAGCCAGGCCCGGTCGAAATACAGCGTGCGCATCTCGATATCGGCGAGCACGTCGATCGCGTGGGGGAGCAGGGCCGGGACCCACACCGCGCGGTCCGGCGGCACCAGCCATCGGCCCTTCGGCGTCGTCACCTGCATGGTGCCGCTGGCGGCATAGACCAGTTGCGCCTCGCGGTGCATGTGCGGGTCGAGGCGGACGCCCTTTTGGTAGCTGCGCGCGACCATGTGCACGCCATCGCCGGTGACGCGCCGGTCCTTGTGGAGGGCTCTTATTGGCGGCTCAGCGATAGTCATTGGCGACATCCCGTCAGGACAAGCACCTATAACCTATTTTCGAGCAATTGAAGAATCGCGTGAGAGACGTGCCTCATGAGCAGCCCAACGAACAGCCCAACGAACAGTCCAAGCCGGGTGATCAGCTTCGTCAACGCCGGCCATTTCATCGACCACTATGCGATGCTGATTTTCGCCGCCGCCGTCATCATCATGGGCCCGGCGCTCGGCATGGCCTATTCGGAACTGCTGCCCTATGCGACGCCGGGCTTCATCGCCTTCGGCGCCGGGTCGCTGGTCACGGGCTGGCTCGGCGATCGCTGGAGCCGCCGCCACATGATGGTGATCTTCTTCGTCGGCATCGGCCTGTCGATGATCTCCGTCGGCTTCGTGCAGACGCCACTGCAACTCGGCGCCGCACTGCTGGCGATCGGCATCTTCGCCTCGATCTACCATCCGGTCGGCACCGCGATGATCGTGTCCTATGCCGAAAAGCTCGGCGCCCAGATGGGGATCAACGGCGTCTGGGGCAATCTCGGCGTTGCCTCGTCGGCGCTGGTCACCGGCGTGATCGGCCAGTATCTCGGCTGGCGGTGGGCCTTCATCGTGCCGGGGACGGTCACCGTACTGGTCGGCATCGTCTTTGCGATGAGTGTCGTGCATGAGGACCGCAAGGGCTCCAGACAGGCCGCCGCCCAGGTGCGGGTCGCAAAGGAAGACATGTGGCGCGTGGTGCTGTCGCTGCTGATCGTGGTGATCGCGATTTCGACGACGTTCAACGCGGTGACGGTGGCGCTGCCGAAACTGTTCGCCGAACGGCTCGCCGATCTGACCAAGAGCCCGGCGCTGCTCGGCGTGATCGCCGCCGGGGTCTATGTGTTCGGCGCGATGACGCAGTACACGATCGGCAAGCTGCTCGACAAACATTCGCTGAAGACGGTGGCGCTGCCGCTGTCGTTCATGCTGGCGCCGTTCCTCTATTTGGCGGCGAGCCTGTCCAATTTGCCGCTGATCGTGGTCTCGATCGGCATCGTGATGGGCGCGTTCGGCCAGGTCACGGTGAATGATGCGATGGTCGGCAAATACACGACAGAGGAATGGCGCTCGCGCGCCTACGCGGTGCGCTATTTCGTCGGCTTCACCGCGGCGGGCGCCTCCGTCGGCCTGGTGGCCTGGCTGTACGACCAGGGTGGCTTCTCGATGATGCTGCGCGCGTTCGCGGCGCTGTGCCTGTTGGCGATTGCGGCCGCGATCATCCTGCCGCGCGAGATCCGGACGCCCGCCGCGCAGGTAAACTGACGGTCGGTTTGCCGCGGCATCTCCGCCTGAAATGAGCCCCAAGCGCCCATCCGCCCGAGCGGATGGGCGCTTTTCGCGCATCGCACAATTGCGTCCGCAAACTTGTCCGGAACCGGCGGTGTGATACGCTCCACATGGGCCTTTGGGCCCAAGGCGCCGGTTGCGCCGATCACTGCCATTTTGTGGTTTGTGGGGCAGCCGAAGCCATGGGCGAGATTCGTGACTTCAGATCCGGCAAGCCGGGCAAGCCACCGCCCGGCGAAGCGATGCCGCGCCGCCTCGCCGCGATCGTTGCCGGCGACATCGCCGGCTACAGCCGCCTGATGGAGCTCGACGAAGAGGGCACCCACAACCGCGTCAAGCGGATCGAGCGCGATCTGGTCGAGCCCACCATTTCCGAGCACCACGGCAAGCTGGTCAAGACCACCGGCGATGGGTTCATCGCGATGTTCGACAGTCCGGTCGAGGCCGTCCGGTGCAGCATCGTGATTCAGCAGAACATGATCGGCCGCAACGCGGCGATCGCGAGAGATCGCTGGATCGAATACCGGATCGGCGTCAATCTCGGCGACGTCATCATCGAGGCCGACGATATCTTCGGCGACGGCGTCAATGTGGCCTCGCGCCTGGAAGGGATTGCAGCGCCCGGCGAAGTCTTCATTTCCGGCGGCATCTACGAGCAGATCAAGCACAAGATGGTCTGCGGGTATGAATCGCTCGGCGACAAGAAGGTCAAGAACATCACCGATCCGGTCCGGGTCTATCGCGTGTTGCCGGACGCTGCCGCGTATCAGAGGACCCGCCGCCGCCGCGAGTCGATCCTGCTTACGCTGCTCGGATTGGCAATCGCGATCATCGCCGGCGGCGTGCTTTGGTACATGCTGGCGCAACCGCGCAGCAAGCCGACCGACGTGGCGCAGGTGCCTCCGTCACCAGCCGCCTCGCCGGCCGTTCAGCAGCCGGCGCCGAGCCCGGCTCCGGCTCCAGGCCAAGCTGCAAGTCCGGTCCCGGGTGCTGCATCGACGCAGCAAGCCTCGCCTCAAGCCGCACCCTCTGCGGCCCCCGCCGCGTCGGTGCCGGAGCCTGAAATGGTCTCGCTGCGGGGCGGCAGCTTCTCGATGGGCAGCAATGACGATCCCTCGGAACGGCCGATCCGAAGGGTGACGGTCAAGCCGTTCGCGATGGGCAAATATCCGGTCACCGTGCGGGAGTGGAATGCCTGCGCGGCGGCCAAGGCATGCGGCTTCGCCGCCACCGGCAAGGACGACGTGCCGGTCACCAATGTGAGCTGGAGCGACGCGAAGCAGTATGTGGCGTGGCTCGCCGAGCGCACCGGGAAGGCCTACCGGCTGCCGAGCGAAGCCGAATGGGAATATGCGGCGCGTGGCGGCACGCAATCGAAATACTGGTGGGGCGACCAGATGCAATCGGGCAGTGCCGGTTGCAAGGATTGCGGCGGTGCTGACGGCGCCGCCGAACAGCCGGTCAAGGTCGGCAGCTTCAAGCCCAATCCGTTCGGTCTTTACGACATGGGCGGCGGTGTCGATCAGTGGGTCGAGGATTGCTGGCACAGGAATTACCAGGGCGCCCCGGTCGACGGCGCGGTGTGGCCTGGCGGCGATTGCAGTTCCCATGTCATTCGTTCCGGCTCCTGGAAGAATGATGCGCGCTATGTCCGTCCGCCCAATCGCGACAATTACGACACCAATGTTCGCTACCCGACCCACGGATTCCGGGTCGCGCTGTCTCCCTGAGCAAGCGCCAGGTTTGGAGGGGTTATGAAAAGTGCAGGCTTGATCGCGCTCGCTGCGGCGCTGACATTGCTCGCCGGTCCGGCCACCGCGCAAAACAAACCGGCGGGGAAAGACACCAAGCTGTATTTCATCTGGCCGCACGACGGAGCCAGGCTCAAGAGCCCGTTCGCGTGCCGCTTTGGGCTGCGCAACATGGGCGTCACCCATGCCGGCGACGAATTTCCGAACAGTGGCCATCACCATCTGCTGATCGATGTGGATGAGCCGCTCAATCCGAACGAGCCGATCCCGTCGGACAAGTCTCACCAGCACTTCGGTGCGGGCCAGACCGAGACGCAGCTCGATCTGGCGCCCGGCAAGCATACCTTGCAGCTGGTGCTGGGCGACGCCAAGCACTATCCATTCAACCCGCCGGTCGTCTCCGAGAAGATCACCATCCGAGTCAAATAGACCGATGCGGATAGCTCCCTTGCGCGAACCGCCGCTTGCGCAAAGCGGCCTCGTGCGGTTTGTTGCGCGCCGCCGGGCGCAAGACCCGGCGTGGAGGACGTCCGATGTTGTCTCGACTGCTGCGTCTGGCCGGCCTCGTTCTGGGAGTGATTGTCATGGCCGTATCCGCCAACGCCGACGCCTTGAGGGATCAGATCGCGCCGACCGGAAAGCTCCGGGTCGCGATCGCGATCAGCCCGGCGGGCGGCGCATTCTGGTCGACCAAGACCGAGAACGGCTATGCGGGTGTTCCCGTCGATCTCGGCCGCGAGATGGCGGCGCAGCTCGGCGTTCCCGTCGAATATGTCGTCCACCAGAATTCCGGCCAGATCACCGACGCGGCGGCGAAGGGCACCTGGGACATCACCTTCCTGCCCAAGGACCCCGAGCGCGAGACCAGGATGACGTTCGGGCCGATCTACGAGGTTGCCGACGCCACCTACATCGTCAAGCCGGGGTCTGCGATCGCAAATTTTGCCGCGCTGGACCAGGACGGCGTCAAGGTCGCTGCCGTCAATGCCACCACCACGATGCGCGGCGCGATCGCGCATCTCAAGCACGCCAAGGTCACGGGCTATCAGACCTATGACGAAATCTTCAATCTCCTGAAGAGCGGTGAGATCGACGCCTTCGCGTTGTCGCGCGACCAGCTCAATGCGATGGCCAAGAAGATTCCGGGCACCCGCGTGCTGGACGAGACCTTCAAGCAGACCGTCACCGCGGTAGCGGTGCCGCTCGACCATCCGCTGGCCGCGGCTTTCGCCACCAGGTTCATGACCGATGCGATCGCCAACGGCACGCTGCGCAAAGCCTACGACAATAACGGGCTGAAGGGCTCCCCGGTGCGAACCGAGGTGAAGTGAGGTAGCGGCCTATCGACCCTAGCACCGTCACCCTGACCTCTCCCCGTCATCCTGAGGTGCGAGCGGAGCGAGCCTCGAAGGATGGACGGCCAACCAGCCGGGCCGTCGACCCTTCGAGACGCGCTGCGCGCTCCTCAGGGTGACGGTGACGGAGAGGTGCGCGTACTGGGTGACATCTGGGCATGCTGCATAATTCCGCGCCATCGCGCGGGGCGGTTCCTGCGTCACCTGTCTAACTCATTGGATTGACAGGGATTTAGAGCCGACCCGCGGGCGTCTCCGGTTGGCACATCCATTGCTTTTAGTAACCCCAGTCAATGACGACTGCCGTCCTCCGGATCGCCGAAGCCAATGCAGGCTGAGGTGAGGGGATCAAGGCGCCCCGCTCGGGCGCCGCGAGCAATCGTTGCACCCCCTATCTCCCCCGGACGGACGAGCAATTCAATCAACCCGCGTCGCTTCCGGCAGGCAGCCGGCGCGGCCGAATTGCGCAAGGGGAATTTACGAATGGCCTATCTCGCACCGTCCGAGTTCGTCACCAAGATGGTGGACGCCGGCGAATCCAAGATCTTCATGTCGACGCGCGACACCGTGATCCGCGCTTACATGGCCGGCGCGATCCTCACGCTCGGCGCCTGGTTCGCTGTGACCATCAACGTGAACACCGGGCAGCCGCTCATCGGAGCGCTGTTGTTTCCGGCTGGCTTCGTCATGCTTTATTTGCTGGGCTTCGATCTGCTGACGGGCGTGTTCGTGCTTTCGCCGCTGGCGCTGCTCGACAAACGTCCCGGCGTCACGCTTGGCGGGGTGCTGCGCAACTGGGGGCTCGTGTTCGTCGGCAACTTCCTCGGTGCGCTCACCGTGGCGTTCATGATGGCCTTCGTCACGACATTCGGCTTCACGCAGGAGCCCGACAAGGTCGGCATGACCATCGGCAACATCGGCGAGAGCCGGACGCTCGGCTACGCCGCGCACGGCGCGGCCGGCATGGCCACGCTGTTCATCCGCGGCATGCTGTGCAACTGGATGGTCTCGACCGGAGTCGTCGGCGCCATGATCTCGACCACGGTGCCCGGCAAGGTGATCGCGATGTGGATGCCGATCATGGTGTTCTTCTACATGGTGTTCGAGCATTCCGTGGTGAACATGTTCCTGTTCCCGTCCGGGCTGATGCTCCACGCGAAGTTTTCGATCGTGGATTACCTGGTCTGGAACGAGATCCCGACCGTGCTGGGCAATCTGGTCGGCGGCCTCGCCTTCACCGGGCTCAC
>DASVOL010000363.1:0-3940 GCA_036383375.1 Bradyrhizobium sp.
GGTGTTCTCGTCGAAGGACGGCCTTGCGCCGCGTGTCGGCGTTGCGATCGGCGACTATGTGCTCGACCTCTGGGAGCTCGAGCAGGACTCGCGGCTCGATGTCGGGCCGCTCGGCGTGTTCTCGCAGCCGTCGCTCAACGCGTTCATGGCGCTTGGGCCAAAAGTGTGGTCGGCGACGCGGGTGCGGATCAGCGAGCTGTTGCGGTCAGATCATCCGGAGCTGCGCGACAACAGGGAGTTGCGGGCGCGGGCGCTGGTGCCGATGGCTGATGTGAAGCTGCACATGCCGTTCGCCGTCTCGGGCTACACCGATTTCTATTCGTCGAAGGAGCACGCCACCAATGTCGGCGTCATGTTCCGCGGCAAGGACAATGCGCTGCAGCCGAACTGGCTGCACATGCCGATCGGCTACAACGGCCGCGCCTCGACGGTGGTGGTTGGCGGCACCAAGGTGCGGCGCCCGCGCGGGCAGTTGAAGCCGCCGACCGCAGATGTGCCGAGCTTCGGCGCCTGCAAGCGGCTCGACTTCGAGTTGGAGATGGGGGTCGTCGTTGGACAGGCGTCAGCGATGGGCGAGATGCTGACCGAGAAGCAGGCCGAAGAGATGATCTTCGGTTTCGTCATCCTCAACGACTGGAGCGCGCGCGACATCCAGCAATGGGAGTATGTGCCGCTCGGGCCGTTCCAGGCCAAGGCGTTCGCGACCTCGATCAGCCCGTGGGTGGTGACGCGCGAGGCGCTGGAGCCGTTCCGGATGCAGGGCCCGGCGCAAGAGCCGGAGCCGCTGGCGTACCTGAAGCAGACCCAGCCGAACAATTACGACTTGCAGCTCGACGTCGCCTTGCGCGCCGGTGCGATGAACGAAGCGAAGACGATCTGCAGCACCAACTTCAAATACATGTACTGGTCGTCGGTGCAGCAACTCGTGCACCACGCCTCCAGCGGCTGTGCGATGAATGTCGGCGATCTCTTAGGCAGCGGCACGATCTCCGGTCCCGAAAAGCATCAGCGCGGCAGCCTCCTGGAAATCAGCTGGAACGGTACCGAGCCGGTCGAGCTTGCCAGCGGCGTGACGCGCTCGTTCCTCGAAAACGGCGACTCGCTCGTCATGCGCGGCTGGTGCCAGGGCGATGGCTATCGGGTCGGCTTTGGCGAGGTGGAAGGCACCATCGTCGCGGCAGAGTAATTCTCTCGCTGTCATTGCGAGGAGCGAAGCGACGAAGCAATCCATCTATCCCTTGTGGGGAGATGGATTGCTTCGCTTCGCTCGCGATGACGAAGAGAGCTTACCGCTCCTCGGGCCTGACATCCCGCAGCCGCGCCGTATGCGCTGCGCAGTCCTCGAGGCTGTATTTCAGGTGCACCCGCTTGTCGGACGGCGGCTGGTTGACGGTGCAGACACCCGCCCGCCACGGCTTGGCCGGGCGGATCGGCCGCGGCGCAAAGCCGCCGCCGCAGTTCGGGCAGACATTGCCGAGCTTGGTCTCCGCACAGTCCGCACAGAACGTGCATTCGTACGAGCAGATTCGCGCGTCGATTGCGCTCGGGGGCAGGTCCTTGTCGCAATATTCGCAGTTCGGTCGCAGCTGCAGCGCCATGGTCGTCTCTCTTGGGGGATGCTGAAGGAATGATCGCAAATCGGGCGGGGAAAGCGAATGACGGATTTCCCTCGATTTGCGCCAGTCAGGTCTGCAGGGCCTTCAATGGCAGCTTGGTGCTCTCCTTCAACCGGTCGAGCACGATCGATGAGCGCACATGCGCCACGCTCTGGTGCGGCATCAGCACGTTGTTGACGATGTCGGACAGGCTTTTGAGGTCGCGCAGCATCACCTTCAGCACGTAATCGGCATCGCCGGTCAGCGCGTAGGCTTCCTGGATGTTGTCGACGCGGTTGACCAGCTCGCGAAACCGCTTGGCGTTGTCGGGCGAGTGGGTTGCAAGCGTGATGTGAATGAAGGCGATCAGGCCGAAGCCGAGCGCCTCACCGGCGAGATCGGCGTGGTAGCCCGCGATCACCTTCTCCTCCTCCAGCCGCATCCGCCGCCGCGAGCATTGCGAGGCTGACAGTCCGACCAGGTCGGCGAGCTGCTGGTTGGTCAGCCGGCCGTCGTCCTGCAGCGCGGCGAGCATTTTTAGGTCGAAGGCGTCGACGTCAGGCATGCGTAAAATGTCCATATCATGCACGGATCGTGCGCGATTATAGCAAATCAGGGGCTATTTTGCACGCACGTTGCGCCGCAGGTGACGGAAACTGATCTCCAGACAAATCAGGGAGTTGCCGCCATGGGACCGTTTCCGCACGATGCGCCGCCGGCCGAAATCAGCACTGAGAACCCGATGGGCACCGACGGCTTCGAGTTCGTCGAATATGCCCACCCCAACCCCGGCGAGCTGCATGCCCTGTTCAAGCTGATGGGCTTTGTCGCGGTCGCCCGCCACAAGACCAAGAAGATCACGGTCTATCGCCAGGGCGACATCAACTATCTCGTCAATGAGGAGCCGGGCACCCACGGCTGCAACTTCGTCGCCGCGCACGGCCCCTGTGCGCCGTCGATGGCGTTCCGCGTGGTCGATGCGAGGCGTGCCTATGAGCGCGCGATCGCGCTCGGCGCCGAGCCGGCGGATGTGCCGTCCGCCGAGAAGACGCTCGATGTGCCCGCGATCAAGGGCATCGGCGGCAGCCTGCTGTATTTCGTCGATCGCTACGGCGCCAAGGGCTCCGCCTATGATGCCGAGTTCGCGTGGTTAGGTGAGGAGAATCCGCGTCCAGCAGGCTCGGGCCTTTATTACGTCGATCACCTCACCCACAACGTCCATCGCGGCCGCATGGATGTCTGGACCGGCTTCTACGCAAAACTGTTCAACTTTCGCCAGATCCGCTTCTTCGACATCGAGGGCCGCGCGTCCGGCCTGTTCTCCCGCGCGCTGACCAGCCCGGACGGCAAGATCCGGATTCCGATCAACGAGGACGCCGGCGATTCCGGACAGATCGAGGAATATCTCAACATCTATCACGGCGAGGGCATCCAGCACATCGCCTGCGGCGCGCGCGATATCTACCGCACCGTCGAGACCTTGCGCGCCGACGGCCTGCCGTTCATGCCCTCGCCGCCCGACACCTATTTCGAGCGGATCGATGGCCGCCTGCCGCAGCATGGCGAGGACGTGGCGCGGCTGAAGACCAACGGCATCCTGATCGACGGCGAGGGCGTGGTCGACGGCGGCCAGACCAAGGTGCTGCTGCAGATTTTCTCGGCGAATGCGATCGGGCCGATCTTCTTCGAATTCATCCAGCGCAAGGGCGACGACGGTTTCGGCGAAGGCAACTTCAAGGCGCTGTTCGAATCGATCGAGGAAGACCAGATCCGCCGCGGCGTGCTGAAGGTCGATCACGCGGCGTGACCGTGTCGTAAGGTGCCGCACTAGCGCTAAACAACAGGTGTCGTCCCTGCGAAAGCAGGGACCCATAACCACCGGGCGTGGGGATGAAGCGAGCTGGGGCCACAGCCTTGTTCAACAACGAAGTCCTGTGGTTATGGGTCCCGGGTCGCGCTGCGCTTGTCCGGGACGACACCGAGAATTATTTCGTCGCCTTCCACGCGCTCGTCACGTCACCGATGCTCGCCAGCTCCGGCTCGCGGATCGCCGACGGCGTCCGCGAGAAGCGCGGCGCGGGGGCGGGCTGGGTGACGCCGTGGCGCTCGACGAACACCTGGCGTGCCGCCATGTGCGGATGCTTCGGAGCCTCTTCCATGGTCAGGATCGGGGCGAAGCAGATGTCGGTGCCTTCCATGATCGTGCACCAGTCCGCGCGCGACTTGCTCTTGAACACCTTCTCCAGCTTTGCCTTCAGCGCCGGCCAGGCCTTGCGGTCCATCTGGGCGTCGAAGTCGGCATCGGTCAGGTCGGCATGCTTGCGCAGCAGCGCATAGAACTGCGG
>DASVOL010000364.1:0-2659 GCA_036383375.1 Bradyrhizobium sp.
GAAGAAAGCGTAGGATGGGTAGAGCGAAGCGAAACCCATCATCTCGCCGCGTGGACAGAGTTTGACGGTTTTCGCTGCGCTCTACCCATCCTACGAGACTGCTTCACCGTCACCCCCGCGCAAAGGCTTCGCCTTTGTCGCTGGAGGAGGCCGCAACGCGGCCGTCTCGAAGGGTCGACGGCCCGACTGTGGCCGATTCATCCTTCGAGGCTCGCTCCGCTCGCACCTCAGGATGACGGGGAGGGATCCCGCGAAGCCGGCTCCCAGCCCTTCGGCGCCAGCGCGAACTTCGCGAACTCGAACCCCGGCGCGACGGTGCAGCCGACCAGGGTCCAATCGCCGCTGCTTTCCGCGGCCTGCCAGGCGCCGGCCGGTACGATCGCCTGAGGCTGTTCGCCGCTGATGACGTCAGGTCCGAGCGTGATCGCATGCGGCGGGCCGCCGTCCTGCGCAATGCGCAGCGTCAGCGGCGCGCCGGCGTAGTAGTGCCACATCTCCACCGCATCGATGCGGTGCCAGTGCGAGCGCTCGCCGCGTGCGAGCAGGAAATAGATCGCGGTCGAATACGCACGCCCGCTCATGTCGCGGCGCTCGTCGCGAAACGTCTCGCGATAATGTCCGCCTTCGGGATGCGGCTTGAGCGCAAGCCGCGCGATGATGTCGGCAGCCGAGAGGTCGGCCATCACGACTTGTTCTTGCGCTCGCGCAGTTCGCCGAACACCAGCGCAGGATCGGCGCCCTTCATGTGCAGCTTGGCCGCGACGACAGGCTCGTCGGCGCGCAGGAACACGTTGGCCTTCTTCTCGTCGCCGAGCAGCACCGGAATCGTCGGCTTGTTCTCGGCGCGCAGCTTCGTCACTTCCTCGGCGCGAGCCTGCAAGGCCGCATTGTCAGGCTCGATCGTGAGCGCGAACTTCACGTTCGATGCGGTGTATTCATGGCCGCAATACAGACGGAAATCGTCCGGCAGCGAACGCAGCTTCAAAAGCGAATCCCACATCATGGGGTAGGTGCCTTCGAAAACCCGGCCGCAGCCGATCGAGAACAGCGTGTCCGCCGCAAACACCGCCTTCTCGCCGTCGAACACATAGGAGATGTGGTCGAGCGTATGGCCGGGAGTTTCAACCACGCGGGCCAAGAGGCTGCCGACCTTGATGACGTCGGCATTGGCGGCGCGCAGGTCGACATTGGCGATCTTGGCCGACTTGTCGTGCGGGGCGACGACGCGGCAGCCGTATTTCTGCTTCAGCTCGGCGACGCCGCCGACATGGTCGCCATGGTGATGGGTGATCAGGATGTCGGTCAGCGTCCAGCCTTCGTGCTCCAGCGCCTTGATGATCGGGCCGGCTTCCGGCGCGTCGATCGATGCCGTCGCCTTGGTGGCGGGATCGTGGATCAGGTACCCGAAATTGTCGGTGAGGCAGCTGAAGGTGCGAATTTCGGCGGTCATGATATCTCCACGAACCAACGGGGCGGACACGTCAGAGCATGATCTCCGCGCAAACGCTACGCGTTTGTCGCGAGGGAAAACCGGTGTCGCCGCTTCCGGATCATGCTCTTACCGCGCCCAATATAGGGGTGAAATATGGCGTTAACGCTCCGGCGGCAACGCAAATTTCGGCGCTCCCCGGCTGCAAGGGGCATGTTAGGCTGGGCTCATGGACGTCATCGACCTCCGCGACTTCTATTCGCAGCGCCTCGGCATCGTGGCGCGGCAGCTGATCAACCGCGGCATCCGTGCGCGATGGCCGAACGCGGAAGGCCAGCGCGTGCTCGGGCTCGGCTATCCGACACCTTATCTCGGCCTGTTCCGGGATACCTCCGAGCGCTGCATCGCCTTCATGCCGGCCGCCCAGGGCGTGCTGAAATGGCCGACCGGCCGGCCGGCGCTGGCGACCCTGATCGATGAATTCTCGATGCCGCTGCCGGATGCCGCGGTCGACCGGGTGCTGCTGGTGCATGCGCTGGAGATGTCCGACGATCCGGAGCGGCTGCTGCGCGAGGTGTGGCGGGTGTTGTCGCCGTCGGGGCGGCTGATCGCGATCATCCCGAACCGGCGCGGCGTCTGGACCCGCACCGACGCCACGCCGTTCGGCCACGGCCGGCCCTATTCGCGGGCACAGATCACCCAGCTGTTGCGGCAGACCTGGTTCACGCCGGCGTCATGGGGCGAGGCGCTGTTCATGCCGCCGGTGCAGGGCAGCTGGTTCCTGCGCTCGGCGATGGCGTGGGAGCGTCTCGGCGCGGCGCTGTCGATGCCGTTCGCCGGCGTGCATATCGTGGAAGCGAGCAAGCAGGTCTATCGCGCGATCCCCGCGCGCCGCGAACGCACCCAGCTGATCCCGTCATTGCGTCCGGTGCTGGTGCCGTCCTCGACGGCGACGCGCAAGTCGAGTCACGCGGAATGATGAAGACTCACCCTCCCCCGGAGGGGGAGGGTCGGACGCGAAGCGTCCGGGATGGGGTGAAGCGCGAAGCAAGGTCACCCCCACCCGCCGGGCTTCGCCCGGCGACCTCCCCCCTCCAGGGGGAGGTGAAGCGGAGCTCGCCGAGAGAATCCGCCTGATGTTCATGATGTCGTCCGGCGGGCTGACCGCCGCGGAGCTATTCCAGGGCAAGGTCGCGATCCTTTCGGGTCCCGCCGGCGGCGTAGTGGGTC
>DASVOL010000365.1:0-11386 GCA_036383375.1 Bradyrhizobium sp.
GGTGCTGGACCGCCAGACGTTCGTTCTGCTGATCGCGCTCGCCACGTTCGGGCTCACGGCGCTGCTGTACGTCGTGATCCCCAAGGGGTTCTTTCCGGTGCAGGACACCGGCGTGATCCAGGCGATCTCGGAGGCGCCGCAGTCGGTGTCCTATGCGGCGATGGCCGAGCGGCAGCAGCGGCTCGCCAGCGCGATCCTGAGGGATCCGGATGTCGAGAGCCTGTCGTCCTTCATCGGCGTCGACGGCACCAACACCACGCTCAACAGCGGCCGCATCCTGATCAACTTGAAGCCGCATGAGCAGCGCAAGGCCGGCGTCGCGACGATCATGAACCGGATCAAGGCCAGTACGGCTGATCTGACCGGCATCACGCTCTACATGCAGCCGGTCCAGGACCTCACCATCGAAGGCACAGTGAGCCGGACGCAGTATCAGTTCATCCTGCAGGACGCCGATCCGAACGAGCTCGCGGAATGGACGCCGAAACTGGTCGACAAGCTCAGGGAATTGCCGGAGCTCAGCGACGTCACCAGCGACATCTCGGCGCAGGGGCTTTCGGTGTTCGTCGACATCGACCGCGACCAGGCGGCGCGGTTCGGCATTACGCCCGCGACGATCGACAACGCGCTGTACGATTCCTACGGCCAGCGCATCGTCTCCACCGTCTTCACCAATTCGAACCAGTACCGCGTCATCCTCGAGGCCGATCCGTCGCTGCAGAATTCGCTGGATTCGCTGTCGTCGATCTATCTGCCGTCATCGGTGGGCTCGACGCCGGTGCCGCTGTCCGTGATGGCCAGGATGCGGGTCGAGACCGCGCCGCTGCAGGTCTCGCATCTCGGCCAGTTCCCGTCGGCAACCGTCTCGTTCAACCTCGCACCCGGCGCCTCGCTCGGCGGCGCGGTGACCGCGATCAAGCAGGCGCAGGCCGAGATCAACCAGCCGCTCGGCATGATCACGAGCTTCCAAGGTGCGGCATTGGCGTTCCAGTCCTCGCTGTCCAACCAGCTGTTCCTGATCCTGGCCGCGATCATCACGGTCTATATCGTGCTGGGCGTGCTCTATGAGAGCTTCATCCATCCGCTGACGATCCTGTCGACGCTGCCTTCGGCCGGCATCGGCGCGCTGCTGGCGCTGATGATGGCCGGCCAGGACCTTACTATCATCGCGATCATCGGCATCATCCTCCTGATCGGCATCGTGAAGAAGAACGCGATCATGATGATCGACTTCGCGCTCGATGCCGAACGCAACGAGGGCAAGCCGCCGCGGGAGGCGATCTACCAGGCCTGCCTGTTGCGGTTCCGGCCGATCATCATGACGACGATGGCAGCCGTGCTCGGCGCGCTGCCGCTGATGCTCGGCAGCGGCGCCGGCTCCGAGCTGCGGCATCCGCTCGGCATCTCGATCGTCGGTGGCCTCCTGGTGAGCCAGCTCTTGACCCTGTTCACGACACCGGTGATCTATCTCTGGTTCGATCGCCTGGCGCTGCGGTTTGCCGGGCGGGGGGACGAGGTCGGCGAGGCGAGCGGGTCGCGTTGAACCATGGATCCGTCAACGCCCTTCATCCGCCGGCCGGTCGCAACCACGCTGTTGACGTTCGGGCTTGCGGCGGCCGGCCTTGTCGCGTTCTTCAAGCTGCCGGTGTCGCCGCTGCCGCAGGTGGATTTTCCGACCATCTCGGTGCAGGCGACGCTGCCCGGCGCCAGTCCGCAGGACGTCGCGACCACGGTTGCGAGCCCGCTTGAGCGGCATCTTGGCCAGATCGCCGATGTGACTGAAATGACGTCGTCGAGCTCGGTCGGCTCGACCCGGATCACGCTGCAGTTCGGGCTGAACCGCGACATCAACGGCGCGGCGCGGGACGTGCAGGCCGCGATCAACGCGGCGCGGGCCGATCTGCCGACCAGCCTGCGCAGCAATCCGACCTACCGCAAGGTCAACCCGGCGGACGCGCCGATCCTGATCCTGACGCTGACGTCGGATACCCTGACCCGCGGCGCTCTCTACGATGCCGCCTCCACGGTGCTGGCGCAGAAGCTGTCGCAGGTCGAGGGCATCGGCGAGGTCGTGGTCGGCGGCAGCTCGCTGCCTGCCGTGCGCGTCGATCTGATCCCGCAGGCGCTCTACAAATACGGCATCGGGCTCGAGGACGTCCGCGCGGCGCTGTCGAGCGCCAACGCCCACAGCCCCAAGGGCGGCATCGATGTCGGCGACCAGCGCTACCAGGTTTACGCCAACGACCAGGCCAACAAGGCCGACGACTACAGGTCGCTGATCGTGGCATATCGCAATGGTGCTC
Organism: Bradyrhizobium sp.; assembly: GCA_036383375.1. Lineage (GTDB taxonomy): Bacteria > Pseudomonadota > Alphaproteobacteria > Rhizobiales > Xanthobacteraceae > Bradyrhizobium. The sequence goes on from DASVOL010000365.1 coordinate 2,304, forward strand.
CGGTCCATCTCTCCGACGTCGGCGAAGTGGCCGACGGCGTCGAGAACCTGCGCAATGCCGGGCTCGCCAACGGCAAGCCGGCGGTGCTGCTGATCCTCTACCGGCAGCCGAACGCCAACATCATCTCGACCGTTGACCTGGTGAAGGGGCTGATGCCGCAATTGCAGGCCTCGATTTCGCCGGCGATCGACATCGGCCTCGCGGTCGACCGCTCGACGACCATCCGCACCTCGCTCCGCGACGTCGAACGGACGCTGGTGTTGGCCGTGATGCTGGTCATCATCGTGGTGTTCGCGTTCCTGCGCAATTTGCGCGCCACCTTCATTCCGGTGGTGGCGGTCTCGGTGTCGCTGGTGGCGACCTTCGGGGCGATGTACCTGATCGGCTACAGCCTCGACAATCTGTCGCTGATGGCGCTGACGGTGGCGACCGGCTTCGTGGTCGACGACGCCATCGTGGTGCTGGAGAACGTCACCCGCTACATCGAGGAGGGCCTGAGCCCGCTCGCGGCGGCGCTGAAGGGCGCCAACGAGGTCGGCTTCACCGTGCTGTCGATGAGTATCTCGCTGATTGCGGTGTTCATCCCGATCCTGCTGATGGCCGGCATCGTCGGGCGGCTGTTCCGCGAATTCGCGATGACGATCTCGATCTCGATCCTGATCTCGCTCGCGGTCTCGCTGGCGACCACGCCGATGATGTGCGCCGTGCTGCTCAAGCCGGACAGCGGCGGCCACGGCCGGCTCTATTGGGCCAGCGAGCGCTTCTTCGAGGCGATGCTCAATTTCTACCGCCGGACGCTGACCGCGGCGCTGGCGCATCCGCTGTCGGTGATGCTGATCCTGGCGGCGGTGTTCGGCCTCAACTTCTATCTCTACGACGTGATCCCGAAGGGCTTCTTTCCGCAGCAGGACACCGGCCGGCTGGTCGGCTCGATCCAGGCCGACCAGAGCGTGTCGTTCCAGCTGATGCAGCAGAAGCTCGCGCAGTTCGTCGGCATCATCCAGAAGGATCCGGCGGTGGAGACGGTGGTCGGCTTCACCGGCGGCGGGCAGACCAATTCCGGCTTCGTGTTCGTCTCGCTGCGCCCGCTCGACCAGCGCAAGATCGGCGCCGACGGCGTGATTTCACGCCTGCGCCGCGAGATGGCGGTGGTGCCCGGCGCGAGCCTGTTCCTGCAGGCGGTGCAGGACATCAGGGTCGGGGGCAGGGCCTCGAACGCGCAGTATCAGTACACGCTGCAGGGCTCGACGCTGGAGGAGCTCAATGACTGGACGCCGAAGATCGCGGCGGCCTTGCAGCGCGATCCGAACCTCGCCGACGTCAACAGCGACCAGCAGAACAAGGGCCTGGAATCCGACCTCGTGATCGACCGCGACGCCGCGGCCCGGCTCGGCATCACGGTGAGCCAGATCGACAACACCCTCTACGACGCCTTCGGCCAGCGTCAGGTATCAACGATCTATGTCGCGCGCAACCAGTACCACGTCATCATGGAGGTCGCGCCGCGCTACTGGCAGAACCCCGAGACGCTGAAGGACGTCTATATCAGCACGTCGGGCGGGTCGGTCGGCGGCTCGCAATCGACCAACGCGGTGGCCGGCACCGTGGTGGCGTCGGGAACCTCGAGCGCGGCCAGTTCGGCCAATGCCCAGGCCGCGCGCAATCAGGCCACCAATTCGATCGGCTCGACCGGGAAGGGCGTGGCCTCGACCGGATCGGCCGTCTCGACCAACAGCGAGACCATGATCCCGCTGTCGGCGGTGGCGGCGTTCAAGCAGGGCGCGACGCCGCTGGCAGTCAACCACCAGGGCCTGCTGGTCGCCAACACCATCTCGTTCAACCTGCCGCCGAACGTGTCGCTGAGCACCGCGGTCGGCAGCATCGAGGCGACCATGAACCGGATCGGCGTCCCGGCCACGATCCGCGGCACCTTCCAGGGCTCGGCGAAGGCGTTCCAGGATTCGCTGAGCAACCAGCCGTTCCTGATCCTGGCGGCGATCGTCACGATCTACATCGTGCTGGGCGTGCTCTATGAGAGCTATGTCCATCCGCTGACCATCTTGTCCACACTGCCCTCCGCAGGTGTGGGTGCCTTGCTGGCACTGATGGCATTCAAGACCGAGTTCAGTATCATGGCGCTGATCGGCGTCATCCTGCTGATCGGCATTGTGAAGAAGAACGCCATCATGATGATCGACTTTGCGCTGGACGCGGAACGCAGGCGCGGGCTGGAGCCGCTCGAGGCGATCAAGGAGGCATGCCTGCTGCGCTTCCGTCCCATCATGATGACGACGATGGCCGCGCTGCTCGGCGCCGTGCCGCTCGCCGTCGGGATGGGCGACGGCGGCGAGCTGCGGCAGCCGCTCGGCATCGCCATCGTCGGCGGCCTGATCCTGAGCCAGGTCCTGACGCTCTACACGACGCCGGTCATCTACCTCTATCTCGACCGGTTCCGCTTGTGGGCCCAGCGCGTCCGCCGTGGCAGCGCCATGCCGCTGCCGGGCTCCTCACTTCAACCGGGCGAGTAAATGCCGACAGGTGCAGCGTTGCATAGTCTTCGAATCTTGCGGAAACCGGTCCGGTTTCGGCGCGTGGCCGCGTTCGGCGGCCTCAGCCTTGGTCTGAGCCTTGGCCTGACCGGCTGCATTCCCGGGGTGGAGAAACCCGAGCTCAGTCTCGAAGTGCCGGCGAGCTATCGCGCCGCCGCCAAGGGCGATGCCGACGCCGCTGTTCCGGCGCTCGCCTGGTGGCGAGGCTTCCGCTCGCCCGAGCTGACCGGGCTGATGGAATCCGCGCAGCAATACAATCTCGATATCGCGGTGGCGATCGCCCAGATCGTCCAGGCCGACGCGCAGGCCGGCGTGTCTGGGGCGGCGCTGCTGCCGTCGATCTCGGGATCGGCGAATGCCGAGCGTCAGCGTGTGGCCACGGGGTCGAATTCATCGCTCGCCGGGGGCAGCACGTTCTCGCAGTACAGCCTGGGGCTCAGCGCGAGCTATATCGTCGACTTCTGGGGCAAGAACCGCGCGACGTTGTCGGCGTCGGAGGAGAGCGCAACCAGCGCCCGCTACAATCGCGAAGTCGTCGCGCTGACCACGATGGCGACGGTGGCCAACACCTATTTCCAGGTGCTGGCGGCGCAGGACCAGATCAAGGCCACCCGGCGCAATCTGGCGGCGGCCGAGCGCATCCTGGCCTTGATCAAATCGCAATTCGCCGGCGGCACCGCCTCGCAGCTCGACCTGTCGCAGCAGGAGGCGCTGGTCGCCACGCAGCGCGCGGCGATCCCGCCACTCGAGGTGACGCTCGGACAGAACACCGCCGCGCTCGCACTGCTGGTGGCGCGCGCGCCGGCCGATTTCTCGGTGCGCGGCGGCAGCACCACGCAGATCTCGGTGCCGCGCATCACGCCGGGTATGCCGTCGGAACTGCTCTATCAGCGGCCTGACGTCCGGCAGGCCGAGGCGCAGCTCGCGGCCTCCAATTTCAGCGTCGATGCGGCGCGCGCGGCGTTCTTCCCGCAGATCCAGCTGACCGGCACCACGGGCTTCCAGAGCGCGGCGCTCGCCTCGCTGTTTGCGCCGGGCGCCTGGTACTACACGCTCGCCGCCGGGCTGACCCAGCCGCTGTTCGACGGCTTCCTGCTGGAGAGCCAGCTCAAGCTCGCCAAGGGCCAGCAATTGCAAAACCTGCAGGCCTATCGCAAGGCGGTGCTGTCGGCCTTCGCCGATGTCGAGAAGGCGTTGATCGCGTTGCAGAAGTACACGCTGCAGGAGCGGCTGCAGTCCGACGTGGTGGCGAGCTCGCGCAAGGCGTTCGAGGTTTCCGAGACGCAGCTGCGCGGCGGTACGGTCAATCTCATCACGGTGCTGCAGACGCAGCAGACGCTGTTCACGGCTGAACTGAATCTGGTGTCGGTGCGGCTCAACAAGCTGCTGGCGGCGAGCAGCCTGTTCCAGGCGCTCGGCGGCGGTTGGACGCCCGCCGGCACGCTTGCGGCGGCAGTGCCATGAGGTCGGTCATGCAGCGGTTCGTCTCACCCCTCGTCGTTACTCTCGTCATCGCGCTCGGCGCGCCGGCCGGTGCGGCCCGTGCGCAGCAGCGGCCACCCAATAGCATTCCGCTCGCCTTCGGCATGAGCGCCGACCAGGCCAGCCAGTCGCTCGGCGTTCCCCTGAACTACGTTCGCGGCACGCCGGGCAATGAATTGTTCGTCGCGCTGCCCAATGTCAGGGGCAGTGTGCTGTCGCGGCGCAGCGACGGGCTCTATCTGCAATTCGGCAAGGGACGCCTGATCGCCTGGAAGGGCGATTGGGGCACCATTCCGCAATGAGGGCCCTGGCCATGACCGCCATCAGAGCATTGATCGCCTGCGCTGCCATCGCGCTCGGCACGGCCGCTGCCTCGGCTCAAGATTTGGCTCATGACTTGGCGCCGCAACGGCCGCTGCGTTACGGCAGCACCGGCGGGGCGTATTTCGACGGCAGGAACGACGACCGCGATTTCCGCAGCAACGGCTCGTTTCCGGGCAGCTTCGCCGCCGATCCCTTCAGCGCGGGTTTCGGCGCGGCCGGCCTGTTCGGCTCGACGCCGTATCACTCCGCGCGGCCCTATCCGTCGCAGGTGATCTTCGGCGCGCCATGTCAGGATTGCCGTCCGCATCGCCCGCGGCGGCACCGCGATCGGCCTGATTGAGAGTTTAGCTCTTGCTCAGAAGGTCGTCGATGATGCGCAGCTTCATCCGGCCGGCCTTGTCGATGATCTCCCGGCGCAGCGCGTCCTTTTCCATTTCATATTGCTCGTGCGGGACGCGGTGGCCGCCGCTCGTGGTCATTCCGAATTCCTGGAGCAGGGCGTTGTGCCGCGCCTCACACGCGATCACATGCTCGGTCATGAGCTGCGTCACCGCCGGAAGGAAGCCGGGATGGCCAGCCAGGCCGCATGTTTCCGTGGTCTGCGGATCCTCCGCCAGCATGATCACGTTCCACTCGTCGTAGCCGATCAGATCCAGCTGCGCGTAGAGAAACGCGCCGTGAGGCCCGTCCCAGATCTTGTGGTCGATGACCAGGAACGGCAACGCACGGCAGTAGCCGTGGCGTGCCGTCATGTCACGGTTGAAACTCTCGGTGCGCTCCTGCAGCCGTTGGTTGGCCGCAGCAAACACGGCGAGGCGATTGTCCGCCGCAGGCACGACGCTGGCTGCGTCGTCGGGCACGAACCCCGCATCGCGCAGCATCGGCCCGATCCGCGGATCTTCCCACTGCCTCTTGTGAAAGGCGGGTGGCGCGCCGTCGGCGCCCGGTGCCGGACGCAGGGGCTCCTTGGTGTCGCCCGCGGTCGCCTGCTTCTTTCCAAAAACCACCCTGCGCTCGAACATCGTGCCGTTCCTGCCAAGCTGGGGGAAAAGCATGGCAAGCAATGCCCAGATTTGTCTTAATCCGGTCAGGGCAGGCGGTTGCGATCGAACAACAGGGTGACGCGACCGTTAACGCCGGCGCGAAAATGCGATCGATCCGCCACCATCAGCGGCCTAACTGGCCGCGACGCTGGTCGATTTCGCGGGCGCGGGGGTGACGCGGGCGAACCGCACCACGAAGCGGGTGCCCTTTTGGCTGGGGTCGCGCTCGACGCTGGCGTCGAGCTTGACGGCCATCGCCGCGACGATGCGCTGGCCCATGCCGGTGCCGCGAGGATCGGCCTTATCGGCGAAGCCGACCCCTTCATCGCTGATCGCAAGCTGCAATTCATCCGCGTCCGGCTTCAGCTCGACATGGATCGGGCCGGCACCGTCGGGATAGGCGTATTTCACGGCGTTCATCACCAACTCGTTGACGATGATGCCGATCGCGACCGCACGGTCCGGATCGATCTCGACCGGGTCGGCCTTCAGCGTCAGCCGCGACATCTTGTTGCCTTCGGCCGATCGCCTGAGATCCTCGAGCAGCGCCTCGAGATACTGGTTGAGCATCACCGTCTTGAAGTCGTGCGAGGTGTAGAGGCGACGATGCACCTGCGCGACGGCGGCGACACGGCCCATCGCATTGGTGAGCGCTGCCTTGACGTCCTGCTCGGTGGCGGAATTGGCTTGCAGATGCAGCAGCGAGGCAATGATCTGCAACGAATTGCCGACCCGATGGTTGACCTCGCGTAGCAGAACCTCGCGCTCGGCGGCGAGCGCGGCGTAGCGGTCGCGCGAGGCGTGCACCTCGGCCTCGGCCTCGTCGCGCGCCTTCTGGATCGCGGCGCGCCGGATCGCGCCGTTCACCGCGACCTGAAGCAGGGGGATGAATTCGCCCCTGACGTCCTTGACCAGATAGTCCGCCGCGCCGGCCTTCAGCGCGGTGACGGCGATCGCCGAATCCTGCGAGGCGGTGACAAACACCACCGGCGGTGCGTCCGCAATCTTGAGGATCTGCTCCAGCGTCTCCAGCCCATCGAGGCCGGGCATGTACTGGTCGAGCGCGACGACGTCGATGCTGCCCTGGGCGAGCCGGTCGAGGCCGTCCTGGCCGCTTGCCGCGTGCACGACCTTGTAGCCGGCGCGCGTCAGCCCGCGTTCGACCAGGCGCGCAAGCGCCGGGTCGTCGTCGATATAGAGCAGTGTCGGTGTTGCGCTGGTCATAGGGAAGCTGGCGGCACCTGAATCACGGAAAAGAACAGGCCAAGCTGGCGAATGGCGTTGGCAAAGCTTTCGTAGTTCACCGGCTTGGTGATGTAGACGTTGCAGCCGAGTTCGTAGCAACGCTTGATCTCCTGGGAGTCGTCGGTCGTGGTCAGCACGACCACCGGCGTCGCCTTGAGATGCTTGTTCTCCTTGACCCGCTTCAGAATATCGATGCCGGTCATGTCAGGCAGATTGAGATCAAGCAGGATGAGCAGGGCCTGGCCCTTGCGCTCGACCGCGCTGCCATCCTTGCCGAACAGGTAGTTCACGGCCTCTGTACCGTTGGTGAACGGGATGATCTCATTGTTGACACCTGAGCGCCGGATATTCCGCTCAATCAGGCGGGCATGGCCCTCGTCGTCCTCGATCATGATGATGGTGACTGGATCGCTCATGATTCCTTATCCCGGTTCCTGCCTGCGTTCTTGCCTGACCATTTGATGGGCAGCGTGATCGTGAACGTGCTGCCGTTGTGAAGTTCCGATGCTACCGACATGGTGCCGCCCAGTCTGCGCACAAGTGCGCGGACATGGGCAAGCCCGATGCCCTGACCGGGCTTGTCCTGGGTTCCGGCACGGCGGAACAGATCGAAGATGCGCTGGTGGTCCTTCGGATCGATGCCGCGGCCATTGTCCGTGACCTCGAAGATCGCAAAGCCCAGCTTGGCGCGGCCCTCGATCGCGATCTCGCCGGGGACGCCGTTCTTGAGGTATTTGAGCGCATTGTCGATCAGGTTGGAGAAGATCTGCTCCAGCGCGAGGCGGTCACTGACGATATCAGGCAAAGCGCCGATCTCGACGGTCGCATTGGCCTCGGCCGCCTGATGCGCGACCGTCTTGACGATGCCGTCGATCAGCTCGCGCAGATCGATCCGCTCCGGCTTGAACTCGCGGCGGCCCTCACGGGTGAGATTGAGGATGGCGCTGATCAGGCGATCCATCTTGGCGATCGACGATTTGATGAAGCCGAGCGATTCGTTGAAATCGTCGGATAGCTGCTTGTCGGAGCCTTCGAGCTCGGGCTCCGCCGCATCGGTCGCATCTTCCATCGCCGGCGCCAGCGATGCGGTGCGGTTGAGCGTGGCGATGCGCTTGAAGATATCGCCGCGCAATTCCTCCAGCTCGCTGGTGAAGCCCATGATGTTGACCAGCGGCGAGCGCAGGTCGTGGCTGACGATGTAGGCGAAGCGCTGGATTTCCTCGTTGGCCTCGCGCAGGTCGGCGGTCCGCTCGTCGACGATGGTTTCAAGATTGACGTTGCTGTCGCGCAGCTTGGCCTCGGCCTCGTCGCGTGCCCGCGAGGATTGCCGCAGCAGCACGAGCGAGAGGGCGGCGAGCGCCAGCACCATGCAGGAGCCGGCGATGGTGACGGAGGAGGCGAGCACCTGGGTCCTGTCCGCGGTCGCGGTGCGTGCCGCCAGCAGGCGATCCTCCTCGGTACGCATGTCGCGGCCGATCCGGGCGATCGCTTCCAGCGCGTCGGTCGATGTGCCCTTGCGCAGGATGTCGATGCTGGTCGCGGCGTCGTTGTTGTTGACGCGCTCGATGCTGAGGGCGAACTCGGCCAGCCTTTGCTCGACGGCGGCTTTCAGCTTCGCAGCGTTGGCGACCTGTGCCGGATTGTCGACGGTCATCATCTGGAGATGGCCGAGCGCGGCCGGGAGCCCTGCCGCGGCCGATCGGTACTCGGACAGGTATTGTGGTGCTGACGTCAGCAGATACGCCCTGGTCGCGCTTTCGGCGCGCCTGATGTCAACCAGCAGGTTGGCGACCTGGCTCTCCACCTCGACCGTATGGACGACCCAGGCGTTGTCCTCGCGGGCCTTGTTGACCAGCAGCACGGATGCCACGCTGACCGCGACCAGCACGAAAAATCCCGCCGAAAGCAGCAGGATCTGTAACGTGGACCGGCGTCGTGAAACTTGTGTCACGACGATCTCTTCGCGGGAGTGGGATTCAATGCGTCCCCGTGGAAAGCCAATAACCCTTCAGTACGTTAGTACGTTTGAGCAGGGCGCTGGGTTCCACAAAGTTCCAAACTATTTCGGGGCGTCGGATGGCTGGCCGGCAAGATACTGCTCCAGCCAGTGGATGTGGTAGTCGCCCTCGATGATGTCGGGCTCGCGCACCAGCGCGCGGAACAGCGGCAGCGTCGTCTCGATGCCGTCGACCACCATCTCGTCCAGCGCCCGGCGCAGCCGCATCAGGCATTCGCCGCGGGTCTTGCCGTGCACGATCAGCTTGCCGACCAGCGAGTCGTAATAGGGCGGAATCACGTAGCCCTGATAGACGGCGGAATCGATCCGCACGCCGAGGCCGCCCGGCGCATGGAATTGCGTGATCCGTCCGGGCGAGGGGCGGAAGGTCTGCGGGTTCTCCGCATTGATGCGGCACTCGATGGCGTGGCCGATGATCGCGAT
>DASVOL010000366.1:0-8915 GCA_036383375.1 Bradyrhizobium sp.
GGGCGCGCACCGCCAGCATCAGGGCCTGGCTGGCGCGGGGACCGGGTCCCCAGGCGATCAGCTTGCTGGCTTCGCCGCCCTCGGTGCCGGGGCGCGCGGCGCGCACCAGCGTCAGGATCGCCTCGACCACGGAATCGCCGACCGGCAGGCGCCGCACCAGGCGTTGCGCCGTGATCAGCGTCTCGGCGTCCATCGACGCCTTGGCGAGCGTCTCGTCGGCACCGGTGGTTTCGAACAGGATGCGCCGCTCGGCGTCGCGATCGGGATAGTCGACGTCGATTTCCATCAGGAAGCGGTCGAGCTGCGCCTCGGGCAGCGGATAGGTGCCTTCCTGTTCGAGCGGGTTCTGCGTCGCGAGCACGTGGAACGGCTTCGGCAAATCGTGCCGCGCGCCGGCAATGGTGATGTGCTGCTCCTGCATGGCTTGCAGCAGCGCCGACTGGGTGCGCGGGCTGGCGCGGTTGATCTCGTCGGCCATCAACAGCTGCGCGAACACCGGACCCGAGATAAAGCGGAACGAACGCTTGCCGGCCGAATTCTCGTCGAGCACTTCGGCGCCGAGAATATCCGACGGCATCAGATCGGGCGTGAACTGGATGCGCTTGGCGTCGAGGCCGAGCGTGACGCCGAGCGTCTCGACCAGCTTGGTCTTGGCGAGGCCGGGGACACCGATCAGCAGCGCGTGTCCGCCGGACAGGATCGTCACCAGGGTGTTTTCGATCACCTGGTCCTGGCCGAAGATGACGGTGGCGACCGCTTCCTTGGCAGCCTTGATCTGGCCCGCGACCTGTTCGGCCGAGCGGACGATCACATCTTCCAGTTTCTCGACGCTGTCAGCACCGGCCATTCGATCCGCTCCTTCTTGACGATGCGCTCGATTCTCGCGTCGTCACCACATGGACCGCATGCTAAACCTATGCGAAGGCCATGTATTCGTTGAATTAAACTATCCCCACCTTATCGGTATTTCAGGGTATGAACGGCATCACGATGTGGCGAGAATGACATCCCGACCACATCTCAGGATACGTGCACCAAATGTGCCAGATTGAGGGTTGGAAACTTCAGGGCAAACAATGGCGAAGCAAGGGCAGAGCGATTCCGGCAGTGAAACTACGGGGCTCGGAGCGAAAGCGCTCGGAGGCAAGGGCCTCGAAGGGCTGACCACCGCCGCCAATCAAGCCGCGACATCGGGTCCAACCGGACGCAAGGGCCTGCCGCCGGTTCATCTGTGGAATCCGCCGTTCTGCGGCGATCTCGACATGCGAATCGCGCCCGACGGCACCTGGTTCTACATGGGAACGCCGATCGGCCGCCCCGCGCTGGTGCGGCTGTTCTCCACGATCCTGAAGCGCGAGGACGGCAAGCACTTTCTCGTGACACCGGTGGAGAAGGTCGGCATCCGCGTCGATGACGCGCCGTTCCTTGCCGTGGAAATGCAGACGGAAGCAGACGCGCGCGGCCGTTTGCTCAAGTTCCGCACCAATGTCGATGACTGGGTCGATTGCGAGAAGGGCCACGGCCTCAGATTCGAGGCCGCCGAAGATGGCGGATTGACGCCCTATCTGCATGTCCGCGCCGACCTGTGGGCCAAGGTCACCCGCGCGCTCTACTACGATCTGGTTGACATGGGCGAGGAGCGGATGGTCGATGGTCAGGAGATGTTCGGCATCGAGTCCGGCGGCGAGTTTTTCGCGATGGCCGATGCCAGCCAGGTGAGGGGCGCACTTTGAACGAGCCGTTGCTGAAGGTGAAGCCGGCGACGATCAGCTCGACGGAATTCTTCGCGCGAGCCCGCACGCGGCTCGATTTCGAAGTGCCGCCGGGCCTGGTCGATCCGCATATCATTCCGCGCACCGGAGATTCCGGCAACGATCGCATGCTCGAGATCGTCGCCCAGGAGCAACCGGTGCGGCCCGCCGCGGTGCTGATCCCTGTGGTCGATCATCCCGAGCCGACCGTGCTGTTGACGCAGCGCTCGCCCAACCTGTCGAGCCATGCCGGCCAGATCTCGTTTCCCGGCGGCAAGATCGACGCCACCGATGCCTCGCCGCTCGATGCGGCGCTGCGCGAAGCCTGTGAAGAAGTCGGGCTGAAGCGGGAATTCATCGACCCTGTCGGCTATCTCGACCTCTATGGTACCGCGTTCGGCTTCCGCATCCTGCCGACGGTCGCCAAGGTGAAGCCGGGATTTACCTTGGAGATCAACGAGGCCGAGGTCGTCGATGCCTTCGAGGTGCCGCTCGCTTTCCTGATGAACCCCGAGAATCATCAGATCCACACCAAGGAATTCCGCGGCATGGACCGGTCCTACTACGCGATGCCGTTCGCCGAGCGCTACATCTGGGGCGCGACCGCCGGCATCCTGCGAGTGCTGTATGAGCGGATCTACCTGTCATGATCCGCACGGTGTTGACCGAGATCGGCATCTTTCTGGTCCCTTTCGCGGTCTATGCCATCTTCCTCTTCGCGACCCGGTCCGGCGTGACGCTGCCGGCATCCTGGCCGCTCGACATGATCGCGAAGCTGACGCTGGCGGCGCTGGTGCTGGTCATCGTGAGCTTCGTGCTGCTCGCCGAACTGACCGGCGCGCCGCCGAACTCGACCTACGTTCCCGCTCATATCGAGAACGGCAGGCTGGTGCCGGGAGCTGAGAAATGAGCGAGGTGCGCCTGTTGTCCGACGCGCCATGGCTCGCTTCGGGGCCCGCGGCGCGCGTGCTCGGCCTGCTCAATGCCGATGGCGAGGAAGCGCGGGTGATCGGCGGCGCCGTGCGCAACGCGCTGATGCAAATTCCGCTTGCCGACATCGACATCGCCACCACGGCGCTGCCGGAGGAGGTGATCCGCCGTGCCAAGCGGGCAACCATCAAGAGCGTGCCGACCGGCATCGAGCACGGCACGGTGACCCTGGTGGTCGACGGCCAGCCTTTCGAGGTGACGACGCTGCGCGAGGACACCGAGACCTATGGCCGCAAGGCCAAGGTGGCGTTCGGGCGCGACTGGGTGCGCGACGCCGAGCGGCGCGACTTCACCATCAACGGCCTGTCGGTCGACGCCTCCGGCGTCGTGCATGATCACGTCGGCGGCCTCGCCGATATCGAAGCGAGGCGGGTGCGCTTCATCGGCGATCCCGCGCAGCGGATTGCCGAGGATTATCTGCGCATCCTGCGCTTCTTCCGCTTCCACGCCGCCTATGCCGCAGGCGAAGTCGATCGCGCCGGCTATCTCGCCTGTATCAGTGGGCGTGCCGGACTTGCCGGCCTCTCGGCCGAGCGCATCCGCATGGAGATGCTCAAGCTCGTGGTCGCGAAATGTGCCGCCGGCGCGGTGATCGCGATGGGCGACGGCGGGTTGCTGCTGCCGCTGTTCGGCGGCGTCGCCTATACCGGGCCGTTCGCGGCGATGATCGAGATCGAAAGGCTGATGGGCCTCGCGCCGAGCCCGACACGCCGGCTGGCCGCGCTGACCGTTGCCGTGACCGAGGACGCGCGGCGCATCGCGAGCCGGCTGCGGCTCTCCAACGCCGAAGCCAAGGCGCTCGACTCGATGGGCCATCGCTGGTGGCGCTTGCCCGGCATGGACGAGGCGCGTGCCAAGCGCAGGCTCTACCGGCTCGACGAGGAGCCCTATCGTGACCGGCTGCTGCTCGCATGGGCGCGAACCGGCGCTGGGCGCGATGTCGAACAGTGGCGCGCGCTCGCCACGCTCCCGCAGCGCTGGCGCGCCCCTCACTTTCCGTTGAGGGCGTCTGATTTCATCGCGCGCGGGATAGCCGAAGGACCGGCGCTTGGGCATGTACTGACCTTGGCCGAGGATGCTTGGCTAGCCGCGGATTTCCCGCTGGATCCGCAGGTGTTGTCTGGCATCGCCGACCAGACCGTTTCCCGCTTCACCCGCGATCATCGGCTTTGAGTTTCCTTTCCGGCTTCGCAGACATCTCGCTCGCTCAAATTCTGCTCGTTGCGGCGGTTGCGCTGTTTGCTTCCGTGATCGGAGGGCTCGCCGGCTACGGCACCGGCGCCTTGATGCCGCTGGTGCTGGTGCCGATGGTCGGCGCCGAGCCGGTCGTGCCGATCATCGCGATCTCGTCGATCTTCACCAACACCAGCCGCTTCGTCGCCTTTGTCAGATTTGCCGACCGCCGCAAGGCGATCATCGTGATCGCGGCGGCACTGCTCTCCACGGCGCTCGGCGCTTACGGTTACACGCGGCTGACCAGCGCCGGCGCCTCACTGGTGATCGGAAGCATGCTGATCCTCAGCGTTCCGCTCAGGCGGCTGCTGCGCAAGCACAGCGTCAGGATCGGTGAGCGGGGCCTTGCGGCCGGCGCGGTCGGCTACGGCGTCGTGGTCGGCGGCACCGCGGGCTCCGGCGTCATCCTGCTGTCGCTGTTGATGGCGGCGGGCCTCGAGGGCGCCGCTGTGATCGCAACCGATGCGGTGATCTCGCTCACAAGCGCCGCGGTGAAGATTTCAGTGTTCGGCTTTACCGGCGTCATCACCGCGCAGGTGCTGGCGCTTGCGCTCCTGATCGGCCTGGTCGCCATTCCCGGCGCGTTCCTGGCCAAGGCCTTTGTCGAGCGGATGCCGGTGCATATCCACACCGCGATCCTCGATGCCGCCGTGATCACCGGCGGCGTGGTGATGATCTCGAGCGCGCTGCGCGCGTTGTGACGGGAAGCGGAGACGACGCTGCCGGCGGCGCGCCGGGCAGCATCGCCTGAATCTCACACGGCCCCGTCAAGCAGCCTTGTCAAGCTGCCTTGCGCTTCTTCTTGCGGTCGCCGTCCTCGTCGTCGTCCTCTTCTTCCTCGTCGTCTTCCTCGTCATCCTCTTCTTCATCGTCGTCCTGCTCGTCATCTTCCGGATCGATTTCGGTCGACTCGAGTGCGACGAGCGGCAGGGTCTCGCGGAACAGGTCGCCGTCCGTGCCCATCCACAGGCACTCGACCTTGTCCTCGTCGACTTCGACCACCGTGATCGGATGGCCGCCGGATTTCAGCATGACGACATCGCCTGGTTTCAGTTCCATGATTTCCCTCCGCGCTGGATGACGCGGACGGCAAGCTAGCGACCGGTGATGACAGTGCGATCACGGCCGGCGCCTGGCGCGATGGATTTGCTGTGAAAACAGAAGCTGCGTTATTTCTGCGCGGCCGGAACCAGTTCGGTCAGCGAGCGGATGATACGGTCGGGCTTGATCGTCGATCCCTCCGGCAGCCCGACGCCGTGCACATCCATCCAGATCGCGTAGATGCCGAGCCGCTGCGGCGCCACCACTTCCCATTCCAGATTGTCGCCGATCATCCAGGTATCCGGTGCGGTGACGCCGAGTGCCTGCATCGCGTGCAGATAGGCGCGCTCCTCGGGCTTGCCGAAGCCGTGCTCGCCCTCGATCTGGATGTGATCGAAGCGATGGCCGAGCGCGAAGCGCTCGACCTTGGCGCGCTGCATGTCGGCGGCGCCGTTGGTGACCAGCGCGAGCTTGATGCCGAGCGCCTTGAACGTATCGATCGCTTCATGCGCGCCGGGGAAGATGAACATCTCCTCCTCGCGATAGGCGGTGAAGCGATCGGCGATGCGGTCCGCGAGATCGTCCGGCAGCGCACGGTGGCCGGCCGCCGCGAGCTGAGCGAAGCCGCCCTTCACGGTCAGCCGGCGTGCCTCGCCAAGCTTGATCCGCCAGATCGGCTCGGCGGTCGACCAGAATTGCCGTGCATAGGCGAGCAGCGCGGTCGCGACCATCTCCGGGGGCAGCGGCGCGAGCTCCGCGGCGAACTCGGTGGTGATGGTGTTCCAGGCGATCTCGGGACGTCCATAGGCCGACAGGATGGTGTCATCCATGTCGATCAGCATCGCGCGCGGCAGCTTGGTCACGGCCATTTCACCTCCGGCGGCAGCGACGACAGGATCGAATCGACATTGCCGCCGGTCTTCAGGCCGAAGATGGTGCCGCGATCATAGAGCAGGTTGAACTCGACATAGCGCCCGCGGCGGATCAGCTGCTCGTCGCGATCCTCCGTGCTCCAGTCGGCCTCGAAATTGCGCCGCACCAGCTCGGGATAGATCTTCAGGAAGCTGCGCCCGACGTCCTGGGTGAAGGCGAGGTCGGCCTCCCAGTCGCCGCTGTCGTGCCAGTCATAGAAGATGCCGCCGACGCCGCGGGCTTCCTTGCGGTGTGGCAGATAGAAATAGTCGTCGCACCATTTCTTGTACTTGTCGTAGTCGGCGACGCCGTTCGGCCCGCTGCAGGCCGCTTTCATCGCGGCATGGAAGGCGACCGTATCGGGGTCTTCCTGGGTGCGCCGGCGGCTCAGCACCGGCGTCAAATCGGCGCCGCCGCCGAACCAGGCCTTGGTGGTGACGACGAAGCGGGTGTTCATGTGCACGGCGGGCACGTTCGGATTGCGCAAATGCGCGATCAGCGAAATGCCGGAGGCCCAGAACCTCGGATCGTCTGCGGCGCCGGGAATCTGCGCACGAAATTCGGGAGCGAACTCGCCATGCACGGTCGAGCAGTGCACGCCGACCTTCTCGAACAGCCGGCCCTTCATGATCGACATCACGCCGCCGCCGCCGGGCTTGCCGGTGTGGTCGGTGCGATCCCAGGGGGTGCGCACGAACCGGCCGGCATTGCCGGGATACAGTGCTGCGGGGGCGTCGTCCTCGAGCTTCTCGAAGGCCGCGCAGATGTCGTTGCGCAGCGCCTCGAACCAGCCGCGGGCACGCGCCTTGCGGTCTTCGATGATGGCGGGGTCTGTTGGCAGCATGGCTAACCTTGCGGGCCGAAATAGGTGCAGCTTTCGTTGCAGCTGTCGCGATGGACGCTGACGCGGGTCAGCTTGCCCGCGTGTTGCAACCGCTCCCAGATGAAGCGTGAGAGATTCTCCAGCGTCGGGACACCGATCGCCTCGATCTTGTTGAGGAACTTGTGGTCGAGTGTCTTCTGCACCTCGGCCATGGCGCGTTCGAGCAGGCCGAGATCGATCACCATCCCGGTTTTCGGATCGGGCGTGCCGCGGACGGTAACCTCGGCTCGAAACGAGTGACCGTGGATCTCCTCGCTGGCGGTACCAAAGGTCGTTCCGGACAGCGCATGCGCAGCTTCGAACCGAAACGCTTTCGTCAATTCCCACATCTCTCTCAACAATCCAGTTCTGTTAGTTCATCTGATGCCGAGCGTCTTGTGCGTCTGCACGCTGAGGCGCCATTGCGGGTGCTTCAGGCAGTATGCGATCGCAAGCTCGGTATTTTCGATCACGTCGGGGCCGTCCATCGGCTGCAGCGAGAAGCGCTCGAAGGCGAGGCCCGCAAAATCCTCCGGCGCGTTCTCCGGCTGCGGATAGACCAGCTTGAGTTCATGCCCCTTGCGCACCACGAGCTCGGATGCGGCCTTGGGGCTGACGCAGATCCAGTCGAGCCCGTCGGGCGGCACGATGGTGCCGTTGGTTTCGATCGCGATCGCAAAGCCGTGGCCGTGCAGGGCCTCGATCAGGGCGGTATCGACCTGCAGCAGGGGTTCGCCGCCGGTCAGCACCACGTAGCGGTCGGCTTCGCCCCCGGTCCATTGCGCGGCAATGGTGCCGGCAAGCTCGGCTGCGTCGGCATAGCGGCCGCCGAGCGTGCCGTCGGTGCCGACGAAATCGGTGTCGCAGAACCGGCAGACAGCCCCGGCGCGGTCCTGCTCGCGGCCGCTCCAGAGGTTGCAGCCCGCAAAGCGGCAGAACACGGAGGCCCGGCCCGCATGGGCGCCTTCGCCCTGCAGGGTGAGAAAGATCTCCTTGACCGCGTAGCTCACCAAAAATCCCTTAAGTTGCCGAACCGGCAGTTATCGAACCGGCAAGTCCTGAGCCGGCAAATCCTGAACCCGTCTGCCGCAGCGCTTCTCCGACTGCCATGGCCACGGTGACCGCCACATTGAGCGAGCGCAGGGACGGCTTGATCGGAATCAGCAGCCGCGCATCCGCGGCGGCCACCACCGCCTCGGTCACCCCCGCCGTTTCGCGCCCGAACAGCAGGACATCGGAGGCCGTATACGCGAAATCAAGGTAGGATTTCGCCGCCTTGGTCGTGAACAGGACCAGCCGGCATCCGGCCTCGGCCCGCCATTCCTCGAATTTCGACCATGAGTCGTGACGCTTCAACCGCACATGGTCGAGATAGTCCATACCCGCCCGGCGGAAATTCCGGTCCGAGGTGTCGAACCCTGCCGGTTCGATGATATGGGCTGACACGTCCAGGCAGGCGCAGAGGCGCAGAATCGTCCCTGTGTTCTGGGGGATGTCGGGCTGGAACAGCGCGATCTGCATGGTGCGGGCGACCTGTGAAATCCGGATGAAATTGTCTCAATAAAACATCGCTCGGCGCGGATTTCGTGCATTGCACGTGTGCGAGCCGATAGCGGGCTTGCGCTCGTCCGGCAAGGGTGCCAATAGAACGATTCTGGACTGCTGTTCCGCCATTTGGGGTGGGGAATAGCGGTTTTCTGCCGCCGCGGGGGCCGCGGGCGCCGGCAGCCTTTCTTGGGGCGCTTCCCAGCGTCTCTGGGGCGGTTCCACCGGCTGCAGAAAAGAAAGGGCTAGGAATCGTGACGACAGCGTCTTCGGCGGACCATCCGACACGCCGTGATTTCTTATTCGTTGCAACGGGGGCAGCTGCAGCAGTAGGGGGTGCAGCCGCGCTCTGGCCCTTTATCTCGCAAATGAATCCGGACGCCTCGACCATCGCCGCCGGCGCGCCGATCGAGGTTGATCTGAGTCCGGTTGCCGAGGGACAGGACATCAAGGTGTTCTGGCGCGGCAAGCCGATCTACATCAGCCACCGCACCAAGAAGCAGATCCAGGAGGCCCAGAGCGTGGCGCTCTCAAGCCTGCCCGATCCGCAGCCCGACTCGGCCCGCGTCAAGGCAGGCCAC
>DASVOL010000367.1:0-4455 GCA_036383375.1 Bradyrhizobium sp.
TGTAACTGGCGCTATATGAGTGACCGCCCTAAATGTCCGCAAGAACGCACATTTTTGAAACCCGAGCACAGCAATGAAACCCGAGCACATCCGTGTGCCTGCCCTTCCACCGCTCCCCGACCAGGATCACAGCGATTGTCGCGCGGTCGCCTCCGTATTGGCGCGGGTCGGCGACAAGTGGAGCGTGTTCGTGATCATGATGCTGACCGATGGGCCAAAGCGCTTCAACGAGCTGAAGCGCATGATCAACGGCATCTCGCAACGGATGCTGACGCTCACGCTGCGCGGGCTCGAGCGCGATGGCCTCGTCACGCGCACGGTGTTTCCGACCATCCCGCCGCGGGTGGATTACGAGCTCACCGACCTTGGCCGCGGTTTGGCTGCGCCCGTGAAGGCGCTTGGCGAATGGGCCTTCGCGAATCTGTCGGAGATCGAAGGCGCGCGAAGCAGTTTCGATGCGCGCAACGGCGAGTGAGTGTTCGTCCATCACCCGCGATTTGTTGATCCGTCATCCTGAGGAGCCTGCGCAGCAGGCGTCTCGAAGGATGCACGGCCACCAGTTGGTCCGTCGATCCTTCGAGACGCGCTACGCGCTCCTCAGGATGACGGGGAGGCGTTTGCGAGCGGCCAACGCAACACGCTAAATCATCGACACCAGTCCGCCGCCGTGACGCTCGAGTCGGCCGGCGAGCTCGAGCTCCAGCAGGACCGCGCGGACGACAGCAGGCGAGACATCGGCCATCCGGATCAGATCGTCGAGGCTGATCGGGCTCGGTCCGAGCAGATTGATGATGCGTGCGCGATCTCCGCTATCAGTGGCAAAATCCATCGGCTCGTCGTCTTCGCGGGCGGACAGCATGATGGGCCGCTCCATGATCGGCGTCACCGCGTTGATGACGTCGGCGGCCTCGGTGACCAGCGTGGCGCCTTGCTTGATCAAATCGTTGGCGCCGGCGGCGCGCGGATCGATCGGCGAGCCCGGCACTGCGAACACCTCGCGGCCCTGTTCGGCAGCCATCCGCGCCGTGATCAGCGAGCCCGACCGGTGCGCGGCCTCAACCACCACGACGCCGAGCGAGGCGCCCGAGATCAAGCGGTTGCGGCGAGGGAAGTCGCGCGCCCGCGGCACGTGGCCGAGCGGCATCTCCGAGATCGCAGCGCCATGCTCGAGCAGGGCGGCCAGCAGATCCTCATGCTCCGGCGGGTAGATGCGGTCATGGCCGCCGGCCAGCACGGCGACGGTGCCGCTTGCAACCGTCGCGCGATGCGCCGCCTGGTCGATGCCGCGGGCAAGGCCGGAGATCACGACGAAGCCGGCGTCGCCGAGGTCGCGCGCCAGGGTGCCGGCAAATTTCAGCCCGGCACCGGAGGCATTGCGCGAGCCAACGATCGCGATCATCGGGCGCATCAGCGTGTCGCGCGCGCCGCGCACGGCAAGCAGCGGCGGTGCGTCGTCGATGGTGGCAAGCCGCGCCGGATAGTGAGCTTCTTCCGGCGCGACGAGGTCGATGCCGAACCTGGCGCAGGCCGCGAGCTCCGCGGCGGCGTCGGCCTCGCTCGTGATGCGTCCGGGTCCGGATGCGCCGCCGCGGCGCGCGAGATCGGGCAGGCGCTCCAGCGCATGCGCCGCATCACCAAAATGGCGGAGCAGCGATGCAAAGGTGCGCGGGCCGACATTGTCGGAGCGGATCAACCGCAGCCGGTTGAGCCGTTCGGCGTCGGTGAGTTCAGTGGTGCTGGGCGACCGGTCATGCATGCAGGGACTAGCTTCGCCCAACCTTGGATTGTGATCAACTGCGACATTGGCGCAGCGGCGTGCGACGCGCTACAAGCGCTTGCCAAGAAACCGTCAAGAAGCCGTCAAGAAAACAGGAAGTCTGCCGATGATTTCGCTTGCCGATCTCCAACGCCGCATCGCCTCCGGCGAATTGTCCGCCGATGCCGCTATCATGCAAACGCAGGACGCCATCGCGGCGCAGGACAAGACCATCGGCGCGTTCGTCCGCCACGACGCGGCGGCGCTCGCGCAGGATGCCGGGCCGCTGCGCGGCATTGCGGTCGGCATCAAGGACATCATCGATACTGCCGGCTTCCCGACCGAGATGGGGGCTGCGATCTATCGCGGCCATCAGCCGCGCGCCGATGCGCCGGTTGTCATGGCGTTGAAGCAGGCCGGCGCCACCATCATCGGCAAGACCACGACGACCGCATTCGCGGCGAACGATCCGACCGCAACGCTCAATCCGCACAATCACGCGCATACGCCGGGCGGATCGTCGTCGGGCTCGGCGGCCGCGGTCGCCGCCGGAATGGTCCCGCTGGCGCTGGGCACGCAGACCGGCGGATCGGTGATCCGGCCGGCCTCGTTCTGCGGCGTCGCCGCAATCAAGCCGAGCTACCGGCTGCTGCCGACCGTCGGGGTGAAGTGTTTTTCGTGGACGCTCGATACGGTCGGGCTGTTCGGCGCCGGCGTGCGCGACGTCGCGCTGGGCCTGGCGGCGATGACCAAACGGCCTGATCTGGTGCTGCCGCCTGCGGTCGCGCCGCCGCGCATCGGCGTGGTGACGCAGGCCTTCGCCGGCGCGCCCGAACCATCCGGCGCCGAGGCGTTGCAGAAGGCCGCGCGGGCGGCGGAGCAGGCGGGTGCAACCGTGCGCGAGCTTGCGATATCAGAGATCATCGCGGAGGCGTGGCGGATCCATCCTGTCGTGCAGGAGTTCGAGGCGCACCAGTCGCTCGCCTGGGAATACGAACAGAACTACGATGCGATGCCGCCGCTGCTGCGCGGCCGGCTCGACGAGACCAAGGGCGGCACACCCGCCGAGTACGACGCGGCGATGGACGTCACGCTGCGGGCACGGCACGCGCTCGCCGCCATCCTCACCGAGGTCGATGTGCTGTTGACGCTGTCGGCGCCGGGTGCCGCGCCGAACGGTTTGGCCTCGACCGGTGATCCCCGCTACAACCGGCTCTGGACCTTGATGGGCGTGCCTTGCGTCAACGTGCCGACGTTGATCGCCGAGGGCGGATTGCCGGTCGGTGTGACCGTGATTGCGGGTTTTGGCGATGACGCGAAGGCGCTGGCGGCGGCGAGTTTTGTCGAGGACGCGCTGAGGCGGTAGCAACGTCATTCCGGGATGGTGCGTAAGCACCAGACCCGGAATCTCGAGATTCCGGGCTCACCGCTGCGCGATGCCCCGGAATGACTGACGTCACCTCTTCTCGCCGATCTTGCCTTCGGTGCCGGCCTGCAACCGCTTGATGTTCTCGCGGTGCATGTAGAACAGCAGCAGCGTCAGTACGGCGAACAGCGAGGCGAGCGCGTTGTGGCCGAACCACCACAGGAACAGCGGCGTCACGAACGCGGCGACGAGCGCCGACAGCGACGAGTAGCGCGTGGTGGTGGCGGTGCCGATCCAGATCACGGCAAAGATCAGCGCCGCCGGCCAGAACAGGCCGAGCAGCACGCCGATATAGGTCGCGACGCCCTTGCCACCGCGAAATCTAAGCCAGACCGGGAAGAGGTGGCCGAGGAATGCGCCGAGCGCCGCGAGCATCGCGGCGTTCGGGCCGTCGATCGAGCCCGCGATGATGACGGCGACCGTGCCCTTGAGCATGTCGCCGAGCAGCGTCGCCGCGGCGAGACCCTTGTGGCCGGTGCGCAGCACGTTAGTGGCGCCGATATTGCCCGAGCCGATGGTGCGCAGATCCTGCGTGCCGGCGAGCCTGGTCAGGATCATGCCGAACGGGATCGAGCCCAGGAGATAGCCGATCAGGAAGGCGGCCAGCAGCATCGCGTCAGCAGACATCGCGGTGGCTCCCCGGACGGTCGGTTCGGTCCATTTTGGACAATTCCATCAACGAAATATTAACCATCAATCCGCACCATGGCCTTGGAAATGAGGGACCTTATCATGGCTTCTGTTCGCAGGCGGCTGGAGCAGGTTTTCTTTGTCGTTTACGTCGCGGCCATCGTCGTCGGAACGACGATGGAGGCTATGTCGCAACTCGCGGCGCGCTGAGTTCCACCCCAGTCTAGACGTGTTCGTACACCGTCCGTCCGCCGACGATCGTCCGGGTCACGCGGCCCGAGAAGCGGGCGTCGTCGAACGGCGTATTCTTGCATAGCGATTTGAGGTCGTCGCGATCCAGCACCCAGGGGGTGTCGGCGTCGATCACGATCACGTCCGCCGGGGCGCCGGCGCGCAGCGTGCCGCCGGGCAGGCCGAGCAGTTCCGCCGGCCGCGTCGACATCGCCCGGATCAGCGTCTTGAAGTCCATCTCGCCATTGTGGATCAGCCGTAGCGCCGCCGGCAGCATGGTCTGCAAGCCGACCGCGCCGCTCGCCGCTTCCGCGAACGGCAGCCGCTTGACCTCGACATCCCGCGGATTGTGATCGCTCATCACGACGTCGATCAGCCCGGAGGCAAGCGCCGCGACCAGCGCCTTGCGGTC
>DASVOL010000368.1:0-6091 GCA_036383375.1 Bradyrhizobium sp.
ATACGCCGCGGCTTGTGTCGTGAACGGGATTCGTCGTTCCAACGTAGCGCTTCAATTGGCATTGGTGGTTATGGGTCCCTGCTTTCGCAGGGACGACAGTGAGTGTGTTGCGCCGCTCGTCGCAAACATTCTCCTCGTCCCGGCTTTCGCCAGGACGACATCGAGCAGGTGGCGCGGTCTCGGGCAAGTTCGGTGTCGTCACCGGCGCATCGATTCAGAACCAAAGCTCTCGGTTCTTGTCTTGACGCGTTCTCTACACGCGAACCGGTGTCCACTTCGCTCGAAAACGCTCTAGCCCTCACGCCGGAATTGGCCGAGCTCGTGAAGCAATGCAGCCCCGGTCCGCACGCCGCTGTAGAAGCAGTCCAGCGTCATGTTCTCGTTCGGCGCATGGTTGGCTTCGTCCGGATTGGCATAGGGCGTGACGAAGGCAGGGATACCCAGGAGCTTGGTGAAGACATAGTTGGGCAGGCTGCCGAAACCGGCCGGTATCAGCAGCGGCTCCTCGCCATGGGCGGCAACGAAGGCGCGGCGCAGCGGCGCGGTGTAGGGCGAGGCGATCGGCGTCTTCGAGGGCTGCATTCCCATGTCCGCAGCGACGAACTCGACCTCGGGCGCGTGCTTTGCGACGTGAGAGCGGACCTTGCGCAGGATGTCCTCGGCGTCTTGCGCCTCGACGAGGCGGATGTCGCATTTGACGAAGGCTTCGTTCGGCAGCACCGTCTTGGTGCCGGGGCCGCCATAGCCGCCGTGGAAACCGTTGATGGTCAGCGTCGGCTGGAAGCAGAGACGGTCGTAGAACGGGCGGTCAGCGGGCGCATCGAGGCGTTTCAGTGCAAGGCTCGATTTGATGGCCTCGACATCGAGCGGCAGGCGCTCGATCGCCGCCAGTTCCTCGGGTGCCGGCGGCTCGACGGCATCGTGCAGTCCCTCGATGGTGATCTCCCCGGCCGCGTTCTTCATCGTGCCGAGAAGGTGGACCAGCGTCCAGATCGGGTTCGGCACGACGCCGCCGAAATTGCCGGAATGCACGTCGCGGCTGGCATGGCGGCAGCGCAGCTCGAAGGAGATGACGCCGCGCGAGCCGAACTTGATCGTCGGCGCGCCGCTGGCATGGCGCGGGCCGTCGGCGGTGACGGCGAGATCGGCCTTCAGCAGATGCGCCTTGGCGCGCACGAAACCGGCGATGTGCGGGCTGCCGATCTCCTCCTCGCCCTCCAGCAGCAGGATGACGTTGCAGGGCAGTTCGCCGTGCACCTTGAGGTGGGATTCGATCGCCAGGATCTGGGCGAAGTGCTGGCCCTTGTTGTCACCGACGCCGCGTGCATAGAGCCGGCCATCCCTGATCGTCGGCTCGAACGGTGGCGACAGCCATTTCTCGATCGGGTCGGCCGGCTGCACGTCATAGTGTCCGTAGAGCAGGACGGTCGGCTTGCCCGGCGCCTTCTCCCAGCGCGCCACCACCATCGGATAGCCCTCCGTGGCGACAAGGCCGGCTTCGAGGCCGATCCCTGTGAGCATCTCGACCAGCAGGGCGCCGACCTCGGCGATGCCGATGTTCTCGGCGCTGATGCTCGGATGGCGCAGATAGGCGATCAGGCGTTGCAGGAAGCTGTCGCGGTTGGCTTCGATATGGGTGAAGACGGCAGCCAATGCGTCGGAAGAAGCCATGATGAGCACCTGACAACGGAGCGGACCTCGCATCGAAAGACGCCGGCGCGATCGGCGTCGAATTGCGCGAGAGCTTTATCTCCCGCCAAAGAGACAAACAACGGGCGAGACGTCAATCGCCATCGTCGACAGCGATCGGCACCGAATGCCCGGCTTGCCCCGTCCCGGGCAAATCAACGGCAGGCGTTCAGGCCGGCCTCGATCCGCTACAGCATTCGCCGCCTGTCTGCACCGGAGGGCAGGGCACCGTCCCGTAGGAGCAGAACACGCAGCAATCGCCGGCAAGCGGCTTGAGGCGGGTGCCGCAGCCGCGGCAGTCGTAGAAGAACTGGCAGGCATCGGTCGGCATGGTTTCGGTGGCGGCAAAACCGCAAGCCGGACAGGTCAGGGTCGAGACGAGTTGCATGGGCCGCGGGTCCGTTGGTCAGTCCCTCATGTCATTGCGACGATCGCGCAGGTCAAGTGGCAAGATTGTGATCGGCGCTCGTCAAAGACGGGCTTATCCAGCCGGGACGAAGCCGCAATCTGGCATCGATGATGCACGAACCCGTCGCGGCGTCCCAATTATTCGTGATCTGGCCGATCGGGCTGTAACCAAACCGGTCGCTTGAGCGAACCATACAGTAGAAGCGCTGCATGACGACCGCGGAAAACGAGCTCAAGCAACTGATGCTTGCCAGCCAGGATGGCGATGCGGCGGCCCATCGGGCGTTGCTGGAGCGCCTGAGCCGGCATTTGCGCGCCTACTACAAGAGCAAGCTTGCCAGGAGCGGCCGCGGCGCGGCGGAGGCGGAGGATCTGGTGCAGGAGGCCGTGTTGGCTATTCACCTGCAGCGGCACACCTACGACCCGGCACAGAAGCTGACGCCGTGGGTGCACGCGGTCGCGCGCTACAAGCTGATCGATTTTCTGCGCCGCACGCGGGCCTCGCGCGCCGACGTGCCGATCGATGAGGCCGACGACATCACGGCGCATGACGACCACGTCGGTGCCGAGAGCAGCTTTGACGTCAGGCGACTGCTCAAGCAATTGCCCGCGAACATGCAGTGCGCGATCGCGGCCGTGAAGCTCGATGGATTGAGCGTCGCAGAGGCGGCGCAGCGGTGTGACATGTCGGAATCCAGTGTGAAGGTCAGCATTCATCGCGGGCTCAAGGCGCTGGCCGCGTTGATTGCCCGGAGGACGGAGCCATGAAGACGGATGAACTGATCGCGGCGCTCAGCAACAATGTCGAGCCGGTCGATCGCCGGCTGGTCGGCCGCACCGTCGCGCTCGCGCTGGGGCTGGCGCTGGTTGCCGCGCTTGGCGTCGTGCTTGCCGGGCTTGGCGTTCGCGCCGATCTGGCGACGCCGCGTGCCGTGACCTTCCTCTTTCTCAAGCTCGCATTCGCGCTGGGCATTGTCGCCGCGGCGTCGGTCTATCTGACCCGGCTGGCGCGGCCGGGCGGCGAGCGAAAGATCTCGCTTGGACTTGCCGCGCTCCCGTTCGCGGCGATCATGCTGCTTGCCGCCATCAGCCTCGGACAGGCGCCCAGCTCGCACTGGGACAGGATGGTCATGGGAGACCAATGGCTCGAATGCCTGATCTCGGTTCCGATCATCGCGATCGTGCCGTTTGCCGTGGTGATCTGGGCAGTCCGAAAGGCGGCGCCGACCAACCTGGTGCAGGCGGGCGCGTTCGCCGGCCTTGTCGCAGGTGGTGTGAGCGCCATCGGCTATGCACTGCACTGCACCGATGACTCGTTGCCCTTTGTCGCGCTGTGGTACGGCGGCACGATCGTGCTGTGCACCCTTGCGGGTGCGGTATTGGGACCGCGGCTGCTGCGCTGGTGAAAGGCAGTGATCGGGCCTCTCACGTCGGCGTGAGTGTGTAACCGCGGAAACATTGGCTCCGAACTCATGATCGGAAGCGCAAATCAATGCGCTTCAGGAAAATGATGGAGCCTATGATGTCGATCAACAAATGCCTTCTCGCCTTCTCAATCCTCGCGCCGCTTGTCGTGGCATCGGCAACCGCGCACGCGGGCCTGACCGCCTCCGACAGGAGATATTTGCCCAATGAGGCCGCAGAAGCCGCCCCGATGGGTAGGGTTGCCGCGCAACGCGACCCGATGTCTGCCTTCGGCTACGATCAGGGAGCGGGGCGCGTGCAGCCGGCGAGTGTCCCGGACACCGCACGGACGCCGTGGCGCTATCACGGCGGCCCGAAGTCTCGATAAGCGCTCCATGCGGGCGTAAGGCCTGGATGAACGATTAACCACCCAATCTGCCGCTGGTGCAGTTGTGAACAGGGTGACCTTTTCAGCACCCGTCCTTTGTGAGACTGTCGCACCATGAATGTTCGCCAATTGTTCAGATTGCTGCTCGCCGTCCTCGTGACGGCAGGCCTGGCAATTGCGCCGCTGGCTGTGCCCGCGGCGGCCGGATCTTCGTTGACCGGTATGAGCCAGATGGCGGACATGTCGGACATGACGGCCGATATGCCGTGCTGCCCCGACAAGCAGAACAGCAATGACTGCCGGGATTGCCCGCTGGTCGCGATCTGCATGCTGAAGGTCCTGCACGCGGGACCATCGACCGTCGGCCTTGCGGTGCGGCCGTCGACGCAGCTGCAATTGCTTCCGCATGACGATCTGGTCGCTGACGGGCTGGTCCGTCCGCCGCCCGACCATCCTCCTCGACATTTGGTCTGACGGGCGCCGCAAGCGCCGGTTGCTGCCGCGCGACCTGCTGTCGCGTGGACGCTGCGTGCCGCGCGAGCGGCAGATCAGATCCAATCGAGGAATGAAACGAATGCCGTCGTTCAATACGTCGCGTGCCGTAGCGGCCGCGCTCATTGGCCTGGCGCTGGCAGGTACTGCCACTGTCGCGCTCGCCGACATCAAGGACTACGAATTTCAGCTCGTCGACCAGACCGTCCAGGCCGGTCCGGACAAGGTCGTCACCGTCCGCCTGATCAACATGAAGACCGGCAAGGCCGTGCCTGACGCCGTGATCTTCACGACGCGGCTCGACATGGCCCCGGACGGCATGCAGGAGATGGCCACCAAGGTCACGCCGATGCCGGGCATCGAACCCGGCACCTATCGGTTCAAGGCGAATTTCGGCATGGCCGGGCGCTGGCAACTGTCGCTCGGTGCGAAGGTGCAGGGCGAGACCGGCACGGTCGAAAGCAAGCTCGTCGTCACGGCCGGAAAATGAACCGGCTTGCTTTGGCAGGCGCTGCCGCTGCGATCGTTGCGGCGGCAGGCGTCGCAACTCTCGGTCGCGGCCTGCCGCCGTGGCCAGGCGCAAGTCTCGCTGCCTCTGCCGCGCAAGCGGCAGAAGCCGGCGCGCCGATCTATTTCCGCGATCCGGACGGCAAGCCGTCCTACTCGCTGACGCCGAAGAAGACGTCCGACGGCCGCGACTACCAGCCCGTCGCCGCCGGCGCCGACCTCAGCTTCGACGAGCCGGAGACGCCGATGGCGATGCCGGCGGACGGCAACGCCACGGCCGCCAAGGGCGAGCGCAAGGTCAAATATTATCGCAACCCGATGGGCCTTCCCGACACCTCGCCGGTGCCGAAGAAGGATTCCATGGGGATGGATTACATCGCGGTCTATGACGGCGAAGACAGCGACGACGGCGCGATCACGCTGTCGCCGGGAAAGATCCAGCGCACCGGCGTGAAATCCGAAGCGGCACAGATGCGCCGGATCCGCACGCTGGTGCGCGCGCCCGGCACGATCCAGCTCGACGAACGGCGAGTCTCCGTCATCGCGATGCGGGCCGAGAGCTATGTGCAGAAGGTTGCCGACATCACGACCGGCAGCCGGGTGTCCAAGGGACAGCCGCTGATGGAGATCTACAGCCCGGCGGTGTCGTCCGCCGCGGCCGAATATGTTGCGACCATGACCTCGAAGGCGATCGCAAATATCGAGCCTTACGGACGAGGCTCCAAGCAGCGGCTGACCAATCTCGACGTTCCCGAGACGGTCATCGCCGAGATGGAGAAGAGTCACACGGTTCCGCTCGCGATCCAGTGGTTGTCACCGCGCGACGGCATCGTGTTGCAGCGTGCCGCGATCGAGGGCATGCGCGCCCAGCCCGGCGACGTGCTGTTCCGGATCGCCGACGTCTCGGTGGTGTGGGCACTGGTCGATGTCGCCGAGCGCGACCTCGGCAACATCGTGGTCGGGCAGAAGGTCGCGGTGCGGGCCCGCAGCTATCCCGGCCGCGCGTTCATGGGCCAGATCAGCGTGATCTATCCGCAGGTCAACAAGGACACGCGTACCGCGCGGGTGCGGATCGAATTGCAGAATGCCGATCTCGCGCTGCTGCCGGACATGTATGTCGACGCCGAGATCGACATCGGCAGCCCGGCGCCGGTGCTGACGGTGGCTGACAACGCGATCCTCGACACCGGGAGCCGCCAGACC
>DASVOL010000369.1:0-6955 GCA_036383375.1 Bradyrhizobium sp.
AAGATGACGAGCTTCGTTCCGACCGCGGGCGTCGCGGTGCAGTTGCTGACGGGACGGCGCTGGCTTGCCGTGCTCGGCTCGGTCGGCCAGCCGCGCGACGGCGATCCCGCGGCATCGTTTGCGATGTTCGACACGATCAGCCGCGAGATCACCTATCACCGCGTGCCTTACGACGTCGCGACCGCCGCGGCGCGGATCAAGGCGAGCGGCCTGCCGCTCTGGCTCGCCGACCGCCTCGCCGTCGGCAGGTGATGCCGATGGCGGCGCTGACGATGCAGCCGGGCGCCGAGATCGATGGCTTCACCATCGGCGAGCGCGTGCACCGCGGCGGCATGGCGACGTTGTGGAGCGTCACCCATCCCGGCATCACCGTGCCGCTGCTGATGAAGGTGCCGCTCACCTCGGAGGGCGAGGATCCGGCGGCCATCGTCAGCTTCGAGATGGAGCAGATGATCCTGCCGCGGCTGTCGGGGCCGCACGTGCCGGCCTGCTTCGGCACCGGGGATTTCGAGCGCCAAGCCTATGTGACGATGGAGCGCATCCCTGGTCAGACGCTCTACAGGCGGCTCGGCGAACTGCCGTTGCCGTATGAGGAGGTGAGGGTGATCGGCGGCAAGATCGCCACCGCGCTCGCCAGCCTGCACCGGCAGAACGTCATCCATCACGACATCAAGCCGAGCAGCATCATGTTCCGCGAGCGCGGCGAGGCGGTGCTGATCGATTTCGGCCTCTCGCATCACCAGCACCTACCGGACCTGTTGCAGGAGGAGTTCCGGCTGCCTTACGGCACCGCGCCCTACATGGCGCCGGAGCGCCTGCTCGGCGTGCGCGACGATCCGCGCAGCGATCTGTTTTCGCTCGGCGTGCTGCTGTATTTCTTCACCACCGGCGTCCGCCCGTTCGGCGAGACCGAGACCCTGCGCGGCATGCGCCGACGGCTTTGGCGTGATCCGTATCCACCGCGCAGGCTGCGATCCGACTATCCGCCATGGTTGCAGGAGATCGTGCTGCGCTGTCTCGAGATCGATCCGGCCGCGCGCTATCCGACCGCGGCGCAACTTGCCTTCGATCTTGCCCATCCCGAGCAGGTCAAGCTGACGGCGCGGGCGCAGCGGCTCGACCGCGATCCGCTCGGCACGGTCTGGCGCCGCCGCTTCAATCTCGGTGCGGTGCCGCCGCAGCCGAAGTCCAATGCCGCGGCGCAACTCGCATCGAGCCCGATCGTCGCCGTCGCGCTCGATCTCGGCGAGGGGACCGAGGCGTTGAACGAGACCATCCGCGTCACTGCCGAGCAGGTGCTGTCGACGTCGCCGTCGGCGCGGCTCGCCTGCGTCAACGTGCTCAAGCTCAATCGCCTGGCGATCGACCGCACCCATGACGAGCAGGGCCAGAACAAGCATGTCGACCGCCTGGTGGCGCTCCAGCATTGGGCGCGGCCGTTCAGGCTCGAGGAGGGGCGGCTGACCGTGCATGTGCTGGAGGCGATCGATCCTGCCGCCGCGATCCTGGAATTCGCCGCGGTCAATCTGGTCGACCACATCATCATCGGCGCGCGACAGAACTCGGTGCGGCGCGCGCTGCTCGGCAGCGTCTCCGCCAAGGTCGCAGGCGAAGCGCCGTGCACAGTGACCGTGGTGCGGCCGTCGCGGCTGATGCCGGCGACGGATGAAGGCGACGGCGCGACGGACGCCACCGTCGCGCCGCCCGCGTTGTTCTGATCAGATCGCTCACCATCGACGACCGTGAGCTCTCCAGGGCTGCAAAGCGGCCGAAGATGCTGCCGTCAACTCGTTCACGGGCAATGACTTGCTGTGTTGACCGGCAGCTTCAAGGCCTGCTCCATGACCTTTTCTCGGTAGTCCAGCATGCACTCTACAGTGGAGGAGATTGCGTATCTCCAGCTCTTACCGTCGGCCGAAGGTACCAGAATGGCCTCGGACACCTGAGTGAACTGCATTGGCGGGTGGAGTTTCTTCGGGTCAGTCAGAAGGAACGCATCGGCCGGATGCTTGGGATCCTGTGGTATTGTGCAGGACGGCTCAAAGTCACCGCAGGCCTTCGTTGGCCACACGGCGCCGCCGCCGAGGCCGACAGTATCGAAGCCAAAGTTTCCTTTCTTCGTATCGCTGAATTGATGGCAGCCGGCGCATGTCTGGCTTCGAATGCGATCGACCAGATTGATGGGAGTGACCGACATCGACGGAGTGACGCCAGCGTCGTCCAGGTCGGCTTGAATGTTTGTCGATAGGACGTGGTTGGTTTTCTCGGTGCCAAACGCGTCGAGGATATTGCCCTTGCCGTCAGCGCTGTTCCTGCATGGTGAGTTGTTGCCCGGTCCGGGCGGACACGGAATCGGGGCGCCCTCATCGCTCTCGAAGGCGTTGACGGTGTTGTCCTTGAGTATGTTGAAGCTGATGGAATTGATGTCCTTCAGATTCGGGAATTGATTGCTCGTCTTCTCACCAAGAAGAGCCGCGGTCTGACGACGAATCTGCTGAAGCAATGCAGCTCGGTTGGGATCGATAGGTCCTCCGCTGTTGGCGGTTGCATCGACGGACGTCCAAAGGTCGTAACGAGGATTCGTCTTAGTGCTGACAGGAACGATGAGCATCTTGTGATCGGAATTGGTAATGAGAGTTCGGAATTCCCTCAGAATCCAATCAAATGGCGTGATCGTAGTCTCGGCAGGAACGCCCTTCGTATAGTCGGTTGGTGGTACCGCAGGGGTATTGGTCACGGTGTTCATGAACTGGTTGGTTCGGATCTGGCCCAATCCAAAGGAAAGGTTCCAGCCATCGACAACCGGCCATGGGAGTTTGCCGATCACTTTCTTGTCCGGCGTCTTCATTTCGCCATTCATGAAAAAATCAAGCAACAGGTCCCCGCGCGCGGCGGCGGGCATCGCTGCCGAAAGCCCGGACCAGAATTGCAGTATTGGCAGACATCCTTGGGGTACACCCGGCTTCTGTGGTGTCGCAGCGCTCGGGTTCTTGAGACGAAACTCAAATGAAATGAGGTTGCGATTGAGGATATTGCCGGGGTGTGTCGTGTTGTCTGAAGAGAGGGACGCTGGAATGGTCTTCCCAGCATTCAAGGCAAAGATTAAGCGATACTCGCCACAGTCCGGGTAGGTCACCAGTCCCTTTCCCGCGTTCAGCGGCGGTGATCTAAGATCGTAGCGATTGCTGACTGCGATTGCGCTGTAGCCGTCAAGATTTCTTGGAAACGGCAGGCTTTCCTCCGCGAAGACATCATGGACGACATTGCTTGCGTCCGTGTTCAACGGACCTGACAAAGCCTGTTGCCCTTCCGGCCGTGGACACTCATAGGGCTGGTCCGCCGCGGGAATGTCGTTGCAATGCGGACCCAGGAGCAATCCGGGTCCTTTGTTCGCCGTATCCCACCACTGATGAAAGAGGGTTTCCTTGCTCAGGGATTGATCGCCGCTCGCGCTCGCGATCTGCTCCATCACCTTCGCAAACGAGAACTTGCTGACAGTATCGACGTCAGTGACCAGAAGAGACAAATAGCGATTAAGAGTTGGCGGTGTGGTCACGCCCTTGGATAGCGCGGCTGCGCCGCTCGCGGCCTTGGATGCCTCCAAAGGAACCGATCCGTGCTCCGGTGGACTACCGACTTCCTTCGACAACTCGTCGAGCCACTTCGCATATAAGGAAGGCTCGAACGGCGCCGCTGGCGTCTGAGATCTGGCCTGATGGGCAAATCCAAAAGAAACGGCGACTACGAATAAGAGCGCGATAGCGCGTTGAGGACGATACATACCACCCTCCGCAAAATTGATATGAGTAAAGGCCTACTATTATAAATTGCCGATCTAACCGGATGCACCCTAGCCAAGGAGTGCACAACTTGCAATTGATTTTGATTGATGTTTCCCGAATCTCGTCGAACGCTCGACGAAAGGGATGAGCCGAAAGGCCCCCAGCGTTCAGTCAGGGGCCTCCCTACGCTCAAGAGAGGCTCTGCATCGATTTGGCCACGCTCGTACGGCGGCGCAGCACAAACGTGTGCGCTGCACTCGCGGGCAAAGCGACGAAATTGCGCAGTCTTCGGCGGCGATCAGATCGCTTCGCCGCGCGCGTCGGCCGCGGCATTGCGGATCGCGGCGATGTTGGTCTTGTAGGCCTCGACGGTGCCGCCCTTGAACACGGCAGATCCCGCGACAAAGGCGTTGGCGCCGGCGGCGGCGAGCTGGCCCGCGACATCGGGCGCGACGCCGCCATCGACCTCGATGTCGATCGGGCGGCCTGCGACCATCGCCCTGACGTCGGAGATCTTGCCGATCGCCGAGCGGATGAAGGCCTGGCCGCCGAAGCCGGGATTGACCGACATGACAAGTACGAGGTCGACCAGGTCGAGCACGTATTCGATTGCGCTCGCCGGCGTTGCCGGATTGAGCGAGACGCCGGCCTTCTTGCCGAGCGCGCGGATCGCCTGCAGCGAGCGATGCAGATGCGGGCCGGCCTCGGCATGCACCGTGATATGGTCGCAGCCCGCCTTGGCGAACGCCTCGAGATAGGGGTCGCACGGCGAGATCATCAGATGGGCGTCGAAGATCTTCTTGGTGTGCGGCCGCATCGCCTTGATGACGTCGGGGCCGTAGGAAATGTTCGGCACAAAATGGCCGTCCATCACGTCGAGATGGATCCAGTCGGCGCCGGCCTGGTCGACGGCGCGGACCTCCTCGCCAAGCTTTGAGAAATCCGACGCCAGGATCGACGGGGCGATAACGAGGGGACGCGGAGTGAATGACTGAGTCATAGCGCAGTTCCGAAAGACTTCAGGGGGCGACGGGTGATCCCGCCTAACACGCGGACGCGTGTCGGGCAATGCGAGCGGACGGCGCCTCGGAGCCGGAAAATTCTGCCGCCGGCGGCAGCTCTTGCCGGGTGTGCGGAACCCGTATCGACGCGCCAAGGCCTGGTTTTATTGGGTTTTTGCCATGGCACGCCGCTTGCTGCGCCTTTGCCAAGCGTTTGAGCCGCCAGGCGCGGCCTTGTTGGAGTATTGCCATGTTATTTGCCATTGGCGCTGCGTCATCCGCCATCGATCTCTTGAGCTCGCTGATGTCGTCGAAGTCGACGACGCAGACCGGAAGCTCCACGCAGGGAAATCAGTCGACCGGGCTGTTCTCGGCCGCGACCAGTACCTCGACGTCGACCAGCGCCAGCACGGCCACCGGCTCGGGCAGCAGCAGCTCCCCGCAGATTTCGCCGCTGACCATGAGCGCGCTGCTCGACGCGCAGGGCCAGTCGCAGACCACGGCCTCGACCAGTGCGACCCCGACCAGCCGGTCGGATGCGCTGAAGGACCTGTTCTCGCAGATCGACGCCGACGGCAACGGCCAGATCACCAAAGCGGAGTTCGAGAAGGCGCTCGGCGCCGGCGGCACCAACATCGCGCAGGCCGACGACGTGTTCTCCAAGCTCGACAAGAATGGCGACGGCAGCGTCAGCCTCGACGAGATGTCGCAGGCCCTGCAGGGTCACAAGGGCGGCGGCCATCACCATCACCACGCGGCCAGTGGCGCTACCGATGGATCCGGCTCCAGCAGCGGCTCGGGCGGATCGAGCTCCGATCCCCTGATGCAGGCGCTGAACGGCGCGACCTCGACGTCGGTGACCAACAGCGACGGCTCGACCACGACGACCACGACCTATGCCGACGGCTCCAAGGTGTCGATGACGTCGCCCGCCACGTCGTCCGCCACCAGCAGCACGAACTCGTCCTCCGCCGGCAGCAACGCGACCTCGTCCTACAATTTCATCGAGCAGCTGATCCAGCGCCAGTCGCAGGCGATCTCGGCCCAGGCCTCGTCGTCGCTGTCGGTCAGCGCTTAGCCGAACCGGTCTCGCCAACTCGGCTGCGCACCGGGGAAGGGCAGCGCGGTGGCTGAATGGACGCCGCGTGCGATGGCGCGTGCCACCGTGTTGGCGGCGACCCCGCCGAGCTTGGTCAGGCCGAACAGCGGATCGACCGGCTTGGCGCCGGTCGCGGCGGCAAACACCACATCGCCGTCGAGCGGGGCGTGCACCGGGTAGATCGCGCGCGCCATGCCGGTCTGCGCGATCATCGCAAGCCGCCGCGCTTGCGGTTTTGTCAGTTGCGCGTCGGTGACCACCACCACAAGGGTGGTGTTTTCGGCAGCGGTCGCATCGGCGCCGCCCTTCAAGCGCATCTTCAGCATCTCGGGCGTGAACGCGGGCGGCAGGCCGCGCCCGCCGAACTCGCCATCGATCTCGAACGGCGCCGCCCAGAACCAGGGGCCGCTGCCGACCGTTACGCTGCCGACCGCGTTGACCACCGCGAGCGCCGCGACCTTGACGCCGTCGTCGGTCACGGCGGACGCCGAGCCGAGGCCGCCCTTGAGATTGGCCGTGGTCGCGCCCAGGCCGGCGCCGACGCTGCCGAGCTCGAAATTGTCGGAGGCGGCATTCGCGGCCGCGTAGCCGAGATCGCGATAGGGCGGAAAGCGTCCCCACGCCTTGTTGCCGCCGTTGAGCAGGTCGAAGCAGATCGCGCCCGGCACGATCGGGATCACCGCATCGCGGATGCGAAAGCCGCGGCTGCGCTCGGCAAGCCAGGCCTGCACGCCGCCGGCCGCATCCAACCCGAGCGCGGAGCCGCCCGACAGCGTGATGGCGTCGATCGCCTCGACGACATTGTGCGGGGACAGCAGTGCGTCCTCGCGGGTACCTGGACCGCCGCCGCGGACATCGATCGAGGCCACCGCCGGCCGCTCGAACAGGATCGTGGTGACGCCGGAGGCGATCACGGCGTCGTCGGCGTGGCCGACGCTGACGCCGGCAATATCGGTGAGAAGGTTTTTCACGATTTGAGTCCGTCCGCCTGCTGTCCGATCGATCCGGTATAGCAGCCGCGGCGGATAAGCAAAACGCCCCGGCGGACCGGGGCGTTTCGTATCTCTGATCAG
>DASVOL010000370.1:0-4577 GCA_036383375.1 Bradyrhizobium sp.
GACATGGGCGAACCGGCGCAGCTGCTTCGACGACAGCGTGCCGTACGGGATCGCGACGCGGAACATGTAGGCGTGCAGCTGCAAATACACGCCGTTCTGCAGGCGCAGGATCTTGAATTCGTCCTCGGTGAGCTCGCCGGAAAGGCGGCGCTTCACCTGGTCGCGGAATTCCGAAACACGCTCGTTGATCAGCGTGCGGTCGAGTTCGTCATAAGCATACATGTTCGATGAGCCTTACGCCGGGGCGCCTTACGCGGGGACCTGGAGATCGATGGTGACGCCCTTGGCGCGGATATGTTCGCGGAGATTGCCCGGTTTGACCTTGCCGCCGTCCTTGAGCTCGACCGACGCGATATAGGGCCCGACCGCGCCGACATCGTCGGCGGTGGCTTCAGCCAGCAGCGCGCGGGCCTCGTCGGACGTGGTCACGATCGCAGAGTCGGAGAGTTCGGTGGACCAGCCTTGCTTGGCGGTTCGGTACACCACGGCACCGTCCCAGGTCCGGTTGGCGGTCACCATCGAGGGCCCTGTGATCCTGATTTTCTTCTGTTCGAGCGGAGAGGTCATTCGGCAGCTTTCAGCAGTTCGGAGAAGATCTGGTTGGAGAACAATTGGGTGACGTTGGATCGGCTCCACGGCGCGGAATGCGCGACCACGTCGCCGATGATGAGGACAGCGGGACCGCCATCGACCTGTTTGACCAGCTCGGGCAGCCGCGCCAGCGTGCCGACCGCAGCCTTGGCATCGGGCCGCGTCACGCGCGCGAACACGCCGACCGGCGTCTCCGGCGAGCGGCCCGCGGCGAGCAGGCCTTCGCGGATCGAGGGCGCGGCGGTCATGCCCATGTAGACGACGACGGTCATCTTGGTATCGGTCAGCACCGACCAGTCGACGACCTCCGCATCGCGCGCCTTGTGCGCGGTCAGGAAGGTGATGCGCAGCGCCTCGTGCCGGAAGGTCAGCGGCACCTCGAACTGCGCGGCCGCGCCCAGACCGGCGGAGATGCCGGGAATAATGGAGTAGGCGACGCCGGCATCGCGCAACGCCTCGACTTCCTCGCCGCCGCGACCGAACACAAAGGGGTCGCCGCCCTTCAGCCGCACCGCGCGCTGGCCCGACTGCGCCGCCTCGATCATCAGGCGATTGATCGCGTCCTGGCCGATGCCGGGCTTGCCGATGCGGCGGCCGACCGGAATCCGCGCGGCATCGCGCCGGATGCGGTCGAGAATTTCCGGTGACACCAATTCGTCATAGAACACGACGTCGGCGTCCTGCAGCGCGCGCAGCGCCTTCACGGTGAGCAGATCCGGATCGCCGGGACCGGCGCCGACCAGCGTCACGTGACCGACAGCCTTGCCTTCGGTATCAGCGCCGGCGAATGCGGCGGGATCGCCGATCGCGCTCAGCGCCTGCTCGGCCTCGTCCTTGCGGCCGGCCAGCACCAACGCGCCGATCGGACCGTCGACGATGCGCTCCCAGAAGCGGCGGCGCAGCGGAAACTCTTCAATCCGCGCATGCATCGGTTTGCGGAAGCGGCCAATGAAGCCGGCGAGATCGCCGATCCGCGCCGGCAGCACCGCCTCGATCTTCTCGCGAATGCGACGCGCCACGACCGGCGACGTGCCGCCGGTTCCGACCGCGACCACGACATCGCCGCGATCGACGATCGCAGGCATGATGAAGGTGGAGTGCACGAGGTCGTCCATCACGTTGACCGGCAGGCCAATCGCCTTGGCGCGCACCGACATCGCAACACCAATGTCACCTGCACCGGCGCAGAGCACGACGATGACATCGGAGAGATCGGCTGAGAGCGGATCGCCCTCGGCGCGCTCGATGCGCACGGCGTCCTCTGCCGCGATACCGGCGAGCTCATGGTCACCGTCGGTCGCGTACCAGCGAACCGCGGCGCCGGCAGCTGCAAGCAGCCGCAACTTGGCGCGCACGAGTTCGCCCGCTCCAACGAGCAGCAACTTGCCGCTTTGCAGATCCAGAAACACCGGCAGATATCGCATCAGACACTCGCTTCCCCAATTTGGGGGTTGACTGAAATTATTTTCTATTTATCTCTCGATCAAGCCCAGCAAAGAGAAAATTATTTCTTCTCTATTGCAGCGCAACTTTAGAATTTTCAACTCCACAGGCCAAGGCCAAGAGATGCATCTTCTCGACAACGAATCCGCCGCTGCCGGAACACGGTCCGCAGCACTCAGCAATGCATCTTCCGTGCCGGGGATTCCCGCCAATCAGGCCCCCCCGACCATGGATCATCTCGATGAGCTGGAGGCCCAGAGCATCTACATTTTGCGCGAGGCGTTCGCCCGGCTGAAGAAGCTCGCGCTGTTGTGGTCGCTCGGCAAAGACTCCAACGTGATGATCTGGCTGGCGCGCAAGGCGTTCTTCGGCCGCGTCCCGTTCCCGGCGCTGCATGTCGACACCGGCAAGAAGTTTCCGGAGATGTATGCGTTCCGCGATCGCTTCGGCAAGGAATGGGATCTCGACCTGCGCGTCGAGCCCTGCCCGCCGATCGACGCCGTCGACCCCACTCTACCGCCCGCCGCGCGTTCGGCCGCCCGCAAGACGGAGGGGCTCAAATGGGCGCTCAACAAGTACGGCTTTGACGGACTGATCGCCGGCATCCGCCGCGACGAAGAGGCAACGCGCGCCAAGGAGCGCGTGTTCTCGCCGCGCGGCCTCGAAGGCGAATGGGACGTGCGCGACCAGCCGCCGGAATTCTGGGATCACTTCAACGCCTCGCCGCCGCAAGGCGCGCACTTGCGCATCCATCCGATCCTGCATTGGACCGAAGCCGACATCTGGGCCTATACCAAGCGCGAAGGCATTCCGATCATCCCGCTCTATCTCGCCAAGGACGGCAAGCGCTATCGCTCGTTGGGGGATCAGGACATCACCAATCCGGTGGCTTCGACCGCATCCAGCATCGATGAAATCCTGGACGAGCTCGAGAACACCAAGGTCCCGGAGCGCGCCGGCCGCGCACTCGATCACGAAACCGAGGATGCGTTCGAGCGACTGCGTGTCGCCGGCTATCTCTGATCCCAGTTTGGCGTGAGTGCTCTGATGAACATGATCCTTCCCACCGCCTCTATCTCGGCGACCCCCAACGGCACCACACGTCCCCAGGTGCGCATCGTCATCGTCGGCCATGTCGACCACGGCAAGTCCACTTTGGTGGGCCGCCTGCTGCATGAGACCGGCAGCCTGCCGGACGGCAAGCTGGAGATGCTGAAGGCGGTCAGCGCGCGGCGCGGCATGCCGTTCGAATGGTCGTTCCTGCTCGACGCGCTGCAGACCGAGCGCGACCAGGGCATCACCATCGACACCACCCAGATCCGCTTCCGCACCCGCTCGCGCGACGTCGTGCTGATCGACGCGCCCGGCCACGCAGAGTTCTTGCGCAACATGATCACCGGCGCCTCGCAGGCCGACGGCGCGGTGTTGATCATCGACGCGCTCGAAGGCGTCCGCTCGCAGACGCGGCGGCACGGCTATCTCCTGCATCTGCTCGGCGTGAAGCAGGTCGCGGTCGTCGTCAACAAGATGGACCGGGTCGACTTCAGTGCCGACCGCTTCAAGGAGATCAGCGACGAGATTTCGGCGCATCTGATCGGTCTCGGCGTGACGCCGACCGCTGTGGTCCCGATCTCCGCGCGCGACGGCGATGGCGTCGCCGAACACACGCCGCGGATCGACTGGTACAAGGGCCCGACCGTGGTCGAGGCGCTCGATGCGCTCGAGCCGGCACCGCCGCTGGCGGAGCTGGCGCTGCGGCTGCCGGTGCAGGCGATCTACAAGTTCGACGACCGCCGCATCGTGGCGGGCCGTATCGAGTCCGGCAGCCTGAAGGCCGGCGACGAGATCGTCATCATGCCCGCGGGCAAGCTCGCGAAGATCAAGACGGTCGAGAGCTGGCCGGTGACACCGGTCAACGGTCCGCAGGGCGCCGGGCGCTCGGTCGGCATCACGCTCGACCGCGAGCTGTTCCTCGAGCGTGGCGACGTCATCGGACATAGCGGGCAGAGCCCGCGCGACACCCGCCGTATCCGGGCGCGTATTTTCTGGCTGCACGACAAGCCGCTGACCAAGGGCGAGCAGATCCTGATCCGGCTCGGCACCAGGGAAAGCCGCGCCACCGTGGTTGCGATCGAAAAGGCGATCGATCCCGGCGCGCTGTCCAACGAAGAGAACACCGCGATCGCACGCAACCATGTCGGCGAGATCGACATCTCGCTGGCGCAGCCGGTTGCAACCGATCCTTACACCGACAATCCGCGCACCGGCCGCCTCGTGATCGAGGTCAACGGGCGCATCGCCGGTGGCGGCCTCGTGCTGTCGGTCGACGCCGGCCGGCCCGCGGTACCGATCGACATCGTGCCGGTGGAGTCAGCGCTGCGGCCGGACGAACGCTCGGCGCGCTATCATCACAATGGCGCGGTGGTCTGGCTGACCGGCCTACCCGGCTCGGGCAAGTCGACCTTGGCACGCGCGCTGGAACGGCGCCTGTTCGGCAATGGCGGCTCGCCGATCCTGCTCGATGGCGACACCTTCCGCGCCGG
>DASVOL010000371.1:0-1775 GCA_036383375.1 Bradyrhizobium sp.
TTCGAGCGCTTCCCCGGCATCCGCGCCTACATGGACGAGACCAAGGACTCTTGCCGCCGCAACGGCTATGTGACGACGCTGTTCGGCCGCAAGATGTACTACCCGGATATCAAGGCGTCCAACGCCTCGGTGCGCGCCTTCAACGAACGCGCCTCGATCAACGCGCGCCTGCAGGGCACCGCGGCCGACATCATCCGCCGCGCCATGATCCGGGTCGAGGACGCACTCGCCGAGAAGAAGCTCTCGGCACAGATGCTGCTGCAGGTGCATGACGAGTTGATCTTCGAGGTGCCCGACAACGAGGTCGCGGCGACGCTGCCCGTGGTGCAGAGGGTAATGCAGGACGCGCCGTTCCCGGCGGTGATCTTGTCGCTGCCGCTGCAAGTCGACGCCCGCGCCGCCAACAATTGGGACGAGGCGCATTGAGCCAGGTCGAAAGCTTCAGCTGCCCGTCGGGTCGGAGGGAGGTCGTTGGCTGACCTCCATCCCTTGCTCGCCTTCGCGCTGACCGCTCTCGTCATCGAGATCACGCCCGGCCCCAACATGACCTACCTCGCCGCACTGTCGCTCTCGAACGGCATGCGGACCGGGTTCGCGGCAGTCGCCGGCATCGCACTTGGCCTGATGACGTACGGCGTGATCGCGTCCTTCGGCCTCGCTGCGGTGATAGACAATTCGCCGCTGCTCTACGGCCTCTTGCGCTGGGGCGGCGTGCTCTATCTGCTGTGGTTGGCGTGGGAGGCCTGGTCGGGCCAAGGCGGCTCGGAAGCGGCCGACCTCAACGAGCGGCCGTGGCCAGCCTTCCGTCGCGGCCTGATCACCAATCTGCTCAATCCCAAGGCCGCAGTTTTCTATGTTGCCATATTGCCCGAGTTCGTTCGTCCGGAAGCCGGATCCGTCACATCGCAAACGCTTTTGCTGAGCCTCATCTATGTCGCGATCGCAACGCTGATCCATGCTGTGATCGTCACCCTGGCCGGTTCGATGCAGTCGGTGATCGACGTCGCCAGCAACCGCCGGATCATCCGCGGCGGATTCGCGCTCGCGCTTGTCGGCATCGCGATCTGGTTCGCGGTCGCGACCGGCTAGCCGCTGGATTGCTCCGAGAGCAATTCCAGCATGGCCGCGCGGCGGATGACGCGCTAGAAGTGCGTGTATCCCCTTGCGAGACCCGTCATGCCCCACACATCCGCGTTGCTCGGCTTTGCGCTCGTCTGCCTCGGCATGGTGCTGACGCCAGGGCCGAACATGATGTATCTGATCTCGCGTTCGATCACGCAGGGTCCGGCGGCCGGCATCGTCTCGCTCGGCGGCGTCGCGCTCGGCTTCGTGTTCTACATGCTGTGCGCGGCGTTCGGCATCACCGCGCTGCTGTTTGCGATTCCCTACGCCTATGACGCGCTGCGTTTCGCCGGCGCCGCCTATCTGCTCTGGCTGGCGTGGCAGGCCGTGAGGCCGGGCGGCCGCTCGCCGTTCCAGGTCAAGGCGCTGAAGGTCGACGGCCCGCGCAAATTGTTCGCGATGGGCTTTCTCACCAACCTGCTCAACCCGAAGATCGCGATGCTTTATCTCGCGCTGCTGCCGCAGTTCATCGATCCCGCCGGCGGCAGCGTGCTGACGCAGTCGCTCGCGCTCGGCTCGATCCAGATCGTGATCAGCGTCAGCGTCAATGCGATGATCGCGCTCGCCGCCGGCTCGATCGCGGTGTTCCTCGGCACCCGCCCGACCTGGCTTTTGGTGCAGCGCTGGCTGATGGGCACGGTGCTCGCAGGGCT
>DASVOL010000372.1:0-4489 GCA_036383375.1 Bradyrhizobium sp.
GAGAACCCCTCATCCGGCGCTTCGCGCCACCTTCTCCCACAAGGGGAGAAGGGGAGAGGAGTTTGCTGCTTGACTACCGCAACGCCGCCAGCAATTCGTCGGAATGCGATCGGCTTGCGCGATAGCTGTTCACCACCAGTATGGCCACCGCCACCCCTCATAGAGGTCCCAAGACGACACCAGGGGCGGCGCGTTTGGATCGACCCGGTCGTCTTCAGGGCGATAGTGATAGCGTGGAACAATATAATAATCCCACGGAGTCGGCGTTATCACGGGCGTCGAGATCACGACCCTCGCCCGTTCATGAACGACTTGTGCCTTCCGCGCCCGGGCTTCAGCACCGGATGTCCCGAGGCTACACAGCACCAAGGCCGCTCCGAGAGCGCCCGCGACGGTCACAATCTTCATCTTCATGCATCGGCCTCCTCACCTGAGAGTGCACGCTCCATCTGCACCAAATGACGTGCCACACTAGCATAGACTGGAAGGAGGACGGCGCCTATTGACCCTTGCCGACGGCGTCGCCTCCTAGGCGGCGTGCGCTTGACGTAGGCCGCTATCCCCGTTCGGCGCATTCGCCTATGGTCGGCCACATGGATATAGCCGGCTTCGACCTCAACTTGATGAAGGCCTTTGATGCGCTGTACGCGGAGCGCCACGT
The DNA here is from genome assembly GCA_036383375.1 of Bradyrhizobium sp. GTDB lineage: Bacteria > Pseudomonadota > Alphaproteobacteria > Rhizobiales > Xanthobacteraceae > Bradyrhizobium. Next base: position 662 of record DASVOL010000372.1, read on the forward strand.
GACGCGCGCCGGATCGCGGATCGGCCTCAGCCAGTCGGCGATGAGCGGAGCACTCACGCGCTTGCGAGAGCTTCTTGGGGACGAGCTCTTCGTGCGAACGCCTTCAGGCATGCAGCCGACGCCCCGCGCCCATGACCTTGCCGGTCCCGTCTCGGATGCGCTCCGGCTGCTCCGGAGCGCGCTGCAGGCCGATAGCTTCGACCCCGCGACCGCCGACAATACCGTCACACTCGCGATGAGCGACTATGCGGCGTTCGTCTTGTTGCCGCCGCTCATGGCCCGCCTCAGCATCGATGCCCCGCACGTCAACGTGCGGGTCTGCGGGATCTTCGGACGAGACGAAGCCATCACGCTGCTCGACAGCGGCGAGGCGAACCTCGCGATCGGTTTCCCCGTCGAGACGTCGGCGCGCATTATCAGCAGCCCGCTGTTTTTTGAGAGTTTCGCCTGCGTCGTGCGGGAGGGACACCCGGCGTTCGCGGATGGTCCAAGCCTCAAGGCTTTCGCAGCGGCGCCGCATCTTCTGGTCTCTCCGGAAGGCGACCGCTCCGGGATCGTCGATGTGAGGCTTGCCGATCTCGGCCTCGAACGGCGCGTCGTGCTGAGCCTGCCACAATTCCTGGCCGCGCCCTTCGTGATCGCCGGGACCGATCTCGTCGCGACGCTGGCGTCCCGGGTCGCACGAAGGTTCGCCGGGATCGGAGCAGGCATAGCGATTTATGATCCGCCGCTCGAACTGCCCACCTGGCCGCTCCATCTGATGTGGCACCGGCGGGCGGATACCCATGGGGCCATTGCCTGGCTGCGCGGCATCATCACCAAAATCGCCGCCGCGGCCTGACGCCATCGGCGCGATCGATAGCGCCACATCAGAACTCGCGATTTCCATCCGCATGGCCGTTCCGCTTTGTTGGATTCACCGAAATTGAAGGGTGAACGGCATGCGAGTTTTGGTAACAGGCGCGACTGGCTTGATCGGCAGTGCGGTCGCGGACCGATTGAAAGAGGCAGGTCATGACGTCGTGGGACTGGCCCGGTCGGAAGCCAGCGCGGCCAAGCTGCGCGACCGGGGCTTCGTGGCGGAGATGGGCGAGCTTGCCGACCCGGCGAGCCTGGCCGCGGCGGTGCGGGGCGTGGACGCCGTCGTCCATGCCGCTTCGCCTAACGATCAGAACGCTGCGTCTCTCGATGAGATTGCGACGCGTGCGATCCTCGAAGCTCAGCGCGGAACGGGCAAGCGCTTCATCTATACCAGTGGCAGCCTGGTCTACGGCTCCACGGGTGGCACGTCCGTGACCGAGCACACGCCACTGAACCCGGTCGAGATGGTTCGCTGGCGCCAGGCGCTGGAACGCGAGATCCTCGCGGCCGAAGCCGGGGGCGTCCACCCGGTCGTTATCCGGCCTGCCTGGGTGTATGGCAATTGGGGCGGCGCCGCGATGATGATGGTCGCATCGGCGAAGGAACATGGTGTAGCGCTTCATGTCGGTGACGGTCAAAATCGCTGGTCGACCGTGCATGCCGACGATCTGGCCGATCTCTATGCGCTCGCGCTCGAGCGGGCGCCGGCGGGATCCGTCTTCAATGGCGCGCACGGTTCGGCGCCGCGGCTCGTCGAGATCGCACGCGCGGCGAGCGAGTTGGGCGGTGCCGGGGGCCGCGTAGCGGCATGGCCGCTCGAAGAGGCGCGCAAGGTCCTCTGGGGTTTCGCCGATGCGATCGCCTCCGATCAGGTCATCTCGGGCGAGAAGGCCAAGCGCGAACTCGGCTGGAATCCTTCGCGGGGATCGATGATCGACGAGTTGCGCGCTTATGCGTTGGCGGTGGCTTAGGTCATGCACGTGATATTCATCAGGCTGCTTGCCGCCGCCTTCGCCAGTGCAGGTCTGTTCAATGCGATCGCGACGTCGACGACGCGGAGCAACTTTGTTCGATGGGGGTATCCCGCGTGGTGGTGCCGGGTCACCTGCGGATTGGAGATATCGGCCGCAATCCTGGTCGCACTACCGGCAACCCGTGCAGCAGGCTTGATCCTCTGCGCCGCCATTCTCGCAGCAGCAGCTTTGACCGTCCTGCGACATCGGGAGTTTTCCCATCTCGCACCGATCGGCTGCTTCGCCGCCTTGCTCCTGACGGCGAGCTGGAGTTCCTGAAAGATCGGTGGCTCCGGGAGCGTCACGGAAATTCGGAATAATAGAAAATATCGCTGAGTTGCCCGACGTGTCAAGTCGCTTGTCCAAGGGCCAGCGGCTGCCCTGCTACTGTGCATGGGGTTGTTTTCGATATTTTGGTGGCGCACCTCGAATGCGAAGCATCGGAGCCGGTTGAGGAGTCTCTATCGCGGAGACAAACCCCTCATCCGGCGCGGATTGCATCCGCGCCACTTTCTCCCACATCCGCCTTCGCCAAGGCTACGGCGGACATGACGGAGAAGGGAAGATGAGTGTGTGGCAGCGCTACCGCAGCGCCGCCAGCAACTCGTCGGGCTGCTCGACCATCATCATGTGGCCGGCGCCCGGCAGCACCACAGTGCGCGCATTCGGCGTCGCCGCGGCGAGCGCCTTGCCGGCCTTGGCCGGCGTCATCATGTCGCGTTCGCCGAGGACGAAGGTCGCGGGCACCTTGACCGCGGCCGCGGCGGTGAGGGCGTTCTGGTAGGCGTTGCAGGCGTTGAGGTCGTTGTAGAGCACGCCGGGCTTCGCCTCCTGCAGCACCCGCTGCGCGCCCTGGTGCATCCAGAGGCCGGGCGCGAGGCTGCCGCCGAGCTCGGCCTTGAAGCCGAGGCCCCAGATCGAGACCATGTCGATCGCGGCTGTGTCATTGGCCTCGGCGGCCTTTAGCAGATCAGGGCCGACCGTCATGGTCGCGGCGGTGCCGATCAGCGCGAGGCCGGAGACCTTGTCGGGATGCCGTGCCGAGGTCTCGATCGCGATCAGCGAGCCCATCGAATGCCCGATCAGCCGGGCCTTCGCTGCGCCGGCGGTGGTGATCAGTGCGGCGACCCAGTCGGCCATCTCGGCAATGGTTGCGAGCAGCTTGCCGGCGGAGCGGCCGTGGCCGGGCAGGTCCGGCGCCAGCACGGAATAGCCGTGATGGGCGAACCAGCGGCTGTGCAGCGCCCAGGTCGAGGAGTCGAAGCCGGCGCCGTGGATCATCACCACCGCCGGCAGCGATGGATCGAACGGCTTGCCGCCGGTGGCGATGAAGGTGTCTGACCCGTTGACGGAAAGCTGCATGGCCTCAAGTCCTTTGCGAGGCGCGCAGCGCCTGGCCGAGATCGTCGATGATATCCTGTGCGGTTTCGATGCCGACCGACAGCCGCACCAGCTCCTCGCCGATGCCGGCGGCCTTGAGCTGCTCGGCATCCATCTGCTGGTGCGTGGTGCTGGCCGGATGGATCACCAGCGTCTTGGCATCGCCGACATTGGCGAGATGGCTGATCAGCTTCAAGGACTCGATGAACTTCTTGCCGGCAGCGCGGCCGCCCTTGATGCCGAAGCTGATGATCGAGCCGGCGCCGCGCGGCAGCAGCTTCTTCGCCAGCGCGTAGTCCGGATGCGTCTCCAGCGACGGATGCAGCACCCAGTCGACCGCCTTGTTCGCGGCAAGCGCGTCCAGCACCGCATGGGTGTTGCTGACGTGGCGGTCCATCCGGACGCCGAGCGTCTCGATGCCCTGCAACAGCTGGAAGGCGTTGGTCGGCGACAGGCAGGCGCCGAAATCGCGCAGGCCCTCGGTGCGGGCGCGCATGATGAAGGCCGCCTTGCCGAACTGCTCGTCGAAGACGATGCCGTGATAACCGGCATAAGGCTCGGTGAGCTGCGGGAA
>DASVOL010000373.1:0-2865 GCA_036383375.1 Bradyrhizobium sp.
CGAGATGTTCTCGATGACCGACGTGACCGTCTGCTACGACAACGTCGAGGCCGTGCGCAACGTCTCGCTGTCGGTCGACGAAGGACAGATCGTCACCGTGATCGGCCCCAACGGCGCCGGCAAGACCACGCTGCTGATGGCTGCCATCGGGCTGCTCGGATCGCGTGGCCGCATGGCATTCCGCGGCAACGATCTCGGCAAGATGTCGGTCGAGGATCGCGTCGAGCGCAGGCTCTGCCTCGTTCCGGAGAGGCGCGAGCTGTTCTCCGACATGTCGGTTGCCGACAACCTGCTGCTCGGCTCCTACAGCCTGCGCGACCGCTCCGGCGTCCGAAAGACGCTGGACGAAGTCTATGATCGCTTTCCCCGGCTGAAGGAGCGGCAACGCCAGGCCGCAGGCACGCTGTCTGGCGGCGAACGCCAGATGTTGGCGCTGGGGCGCGCGCTGATGGCAAAGCCCGCGCTGCTGATGCTCGACGAGCCCAGCCTCGGCCTTGCGCCGCTGATCGTGCGCGAGATCTTTCGCACCATCGCGTCCTTGCGCGATTTGGGCGTGTCGATCCTGCTGGTCGAGCAGAACGCCCGCGCCGCGCTCGAGACCGCCGACTATGGCTACGTGCTGGAGACCGGCGAGATCGTTCAGTCCGGCCCTGCCGAGGATCTGATCCACGATCCCAGGCTGATCACGGCCTATCTCGGCGGACACTGAGACCGGTTAGGTCCGGTCGCGGCGAGCCGCACATCAAAACATCGAAAACAACCCCATGCACAGTAGCCGGCCGCAGCAGTATCAATGGCTTGCTGGACCGGGCCCAACGCATGCTGATTTTCAGAATTAGCACTTGCGTCGTCGGGCAACTCAGCGGCACAATGCCATCATCGCGGCGTTCCGCCCTCACCCGTTTCCCTTGCCAGGACGATTCTCGTCAGCATCGGAAAATGCTTGTTGCCGCCCGCGAACGGCGGAAACCGGACGAAGTCCGCGCGCATGCGCTTGATCACGTCGGAGCTCAGCGCGAACGCAAGGGCTTGCGGGCTGTCGAACATCAGCCTGTTGCGCTGCATGTACTCGACCCGCTGCGACGGCAGCCGGTCGACCCAATCGATGCGCGTGTAGATCTCGATCTGGCGGACGCCGGGGAAGGTCCGCATGATCGACGGATGATGATCCAGGTAATGCAAATTCCAGGCATTCATGTCGTCGGCCGGCCCGGGGTAATGCACGAGGTAGCTGCACGGCATGAGGGTGCCTTTCGCATGCGCGGCATCGTCGACCGGAAAGGCACGCGTCACCATCGCCTGATGCGTCACGTCCAATCCGGCCAGGCTCGGCAGTCCGCGACCTGCCGCAAGACCCGCGAGCACGCCGCCGCGGTCCATCACGGCCTCGCACGCAAACAGGTTCGGAAAACGCAGTTGCAGCGCAAATACCGGCCCTCGCCCGTCGGCCTTGTAGGGATGATCGACCGACTGCTCCAGCGGCGTGAACAGCAGGCCTTCCGCGATGCCCGGAGTAGACCCCACCATGGCAGCCGCAGCGGCAAGATCGTCCGCGTGAATTCGTCGCTCGCCCTTCGGATCGGAGAACGTCACGAACAGCGAGATCATGATGCCGCCCTCTCCTCGCCGGCTTGCAGATGCGACATGAGAGCCGCACGGACGTCATCGGGCCATGGGATGGCGTGATGATCGACCAGCGACGTCGCGGCGAGGATCTGCCGCGCCCGCCAGCGCTCGCCATCTGCGCCGGTCACGACGTGCGTCAAATGGAGTGATGCGCGGCCGACCTTGACGACGCAAAGGCCAAACGTCAGGTGATCGCCGAACTTCGACGGCCGCGAAAAGTCGCAGGTCAGATGCACGGTCGGGGTCCCGATCCTGCGGATCGTGATCAGCTCCGGCCAGGGAAACCCGATCGTGGCCCAGAACTCCTCGACCACGCCGTTGAGGATATTCAGGTAGGACGGGAAATAGGCGATCCCTGATGGATCGCAGTCCCCGAACCGCAGCTCGCGATCGAACGAGAACGGCGTCATCAGATCGCAACGACGGGGTGACGGATGACGCCGACGCCGTCGATGCCGGCCTCGACCACATCGCCGGGCCACAGCCATTCCTGCGGACTCATGCCGGCGCCCACGCCTTCGGGCGTTCCGGTCGCGATGATGTCGCCCGGCTCGAGCGTCATGCCGGACGAGATGTCGGCGATCAGGGCCGGAATATCGAAGATCATGTATTTGGTGTTGGAGTCCTGCTTCATGACGCCGTTCTTGGTCAGCCAAAGCCTGAGGTAATGCGGATCGGGAATCTCGTCGGCGGTTACGATACAGGGGCCGAACGGCGCGTAGGTGTCCATGCCCTTGGAGAAGATCCACTGCCCGGCGCGGCGATTGTCGCGGGCGGAAATGTCGATCATCACGGAATAGCCGAACACGTGATCCATCGCCTTCTCGACCGGGATGCGCGTCGCGGTCTTGCCGATGATGACGGCGAGCTCGACCTCCCAGTCGAGTTGCTTGGTCATGTTGGCATTGTGCTGGATCGCGGCTCCCGGCCCAATCACGGCGGTCGGCGGCTTGGAGAACACCACCGGCTGCTTCGGCAGATCCTTGTCGGTGTCGAGGCTCTTGGCGGACTCCGCGACATGCGCGCGATAGTTCAGCCCGATCCCGAAGATGTTCTTGCGTGGGCGCGGGATCGGTGCTTGCAGCTTCACATCCTCGGCCGCAACCGCCGAGCCGGCTGGGAAGCGGCCATTGGCGTCCTCCAGTGCATCCCCGAGCGCGGGCAGCAGGGTCACGCTGTTGTCGATGAACGACAGCATATCACTCGGCCATGTCACACCGCTGGACGCACCAAGGTGCT
>DASVOL010000374.1:0-1676 GCA_036383375.1 Bradyrhizobium sp.
CCGGCATTGGCGAACTGGTCCTGATCGATGGCGCCGGGCAGCGGCACCAGGATCGAGGGTCGGCCGATCGCGGCGAGTTCGGCGACGGTGCCGGCGCCGGAGCGCGAGATCACGAGCTGGCTCGAGGCCAGCCGCGCCGGCAGGTCCGGGAAGAACGGCGCGAGCTCGGCATCGATCTTGAGCCGGTCATAGACCGCACGCACCCGCGCCATGTCCTCGTCGCGCACCTGCTGGGTGATGATCAGCCGGCTCCACAGCGCGGGCGCGAGTTGCTCGATCGCCGGCGGCACGATGTCGCTCATCACCCGCGCGCCCTGGCTGCCGCCGACGACCAGCAGGCGCAGCGGCCCGTTTACCTCGGGCGGGGTGTATTTCACCGCGGCGGCGGCGAGGATCGCGGGGCGCATCGGCGTGCCGACGGTGGTGGCCTTGCCGGCGAGCGCCGGATCGCGATCGAGCACGCCGGGCAGCGAGGTCGCGATCGCGTTGACGCGACCGGACAGGAAGCGATTGGCGCGGCCGAGCACCGCATTGGCATCATGAATGATGCCGGGCACGCCGAGCATCCGCGCCGCCATCAGCGGCGGCAAGGTCGGGTAGCCGCCGAAGCCGACGACGGCCGACGGCTTCAGCCGGCGCACCACATTGGCGGCGACCAGCGTGCCGTAGCCGAGCATCAGCACGGTCCGCGCCAGCGAGATCGGGTTGCGGCTGCGCACGGTCGCGCTCGGCACCAGCTCGATGCTCTCCCGGCCGAACAGGCCGGAGTAGCGCAGCGCGCGGCCGTCGGTCGCCAGCCGCACCCGCAGGCCACGCCGGATCAATTCCACGGCGAGCGCTTCGGCCGGGAACAGATGGCCGCCGGTGCCACCGGCCGCCAGCAGAATCAGGGGGGACTCAGCCATGGCAACAATTTATACCGTCATTGCGCGCGAAGCGACTTGTCCGCCGAAGCCTTGGCAAAGGCGGAAGCAATCCATGGCGCTCCCCGCAATGACGATGGGAAGCTTCATGCGTAGGCGCGCCGGGCGCTGGCGCCTTCCATCGATTCGATCTCGGTGCGCGGCCGCTGCCGGGTCAGCGCCAGCATCATGCCGACGCCATAGGCAAGCGACACGAACGAGGAGCCGCCATAGGAGATGAACGGCAGCGTCATGCCCTTGGCCGGGATCAATTGCAGATTGACCGCCATGTTGATCGTCGCCTGCACGCCGAACAGGATCGCAAGCCCCGACGCCGCAAAGCGCGAGAACATGTCCTCGGTGGCATAGGCGCGGGTCAGCGTGCGGATCACGATGAAGCCGAACAGCGCGACCAGCATCAGGCAGAGGATGATGCCGAATTCCTCCGCCGCGACCGCGAACACGAAGTCGGTGTGGCTGTCCGGCAGGCTGCGTTTTGCAATTCCTTCACCGGGGCCGAGACCGAACCAGCCGCCGTTCCAGAATGCTTCCATGGCGGTGTCGACCTGGAAGGTGTCGCCGGAGGCGGGATTCATGAAGCGCTTGATGCGGCCGGCGACGTGCGGCACCAAAAGATAGGCGCCGAACAGGCCCGCGCCGGCGGCGCCGGCGAGCCCGAACACCCAGATCATCCGCATGCCCGCGATGAAGAACAGCGCGCCCCACACGGTGAGGATCAGCATGGTCTGGCCGAAGTCCGGCTCCATCACCAGG
>DASVOL010000375.1:0-4565 GCA_036383375.1 Bradyrhizobium sp.
CGAGGAAGGCAAGGGCTGGACCTACGGCAAATATCTGCTCGAATTCGAGCGCGGCTCCGGCATCGCGTCGGCCAAGCTGCGCGAGGCGCTGAAGACGATCTCCGATCTTGCGGAATCTGACGTCACTGGCCGCGCCATCGAGGACCCCGACATCGCGATACGGATGTCGGAAGTCGAGGTCGACATTGATGCGCTCGAGATGACCGAGCTCAGGGTGCTGTCGGCGCTGCAGACCGGGCAGACCCCCGGCGCGGTGTCGTCGCTGATCAAGCTCAGGGTCAGCGAGATCCGCCAGGCGGTGACGCGGCTCGGCGTCGATGTGATCGGCCAGGACGGCCTTGCCGTCGAGCCGGCGCGGCCGTTCTACCGGCTCAACCACGAGCCGGCGATCCCGGAGGAATTGCTGCCGGCGGTGCCGGAATATCTCAACGGCCGGGCGTACACGATCTTCGGCGGCTCGTCGGAGATCCAGCGTGACATCATCGCGAAGATGGTGTTGGGGCTGTAACCCTCGCCTACCCGGCGTCCAATCACCCTCCCCTGGAGGGGGAGGGTCGACGCGACTGAAAGGAGCGGCGGGGTGGGGTGAAAGTCCCTCCTCGCGAGCGCTGCCTCAATTGAGAGATCACCCCACCGCGTCACGCATCTGACGATGCGTGACGACCCTCCCCCTCCAGGGGAGGGTGAAGGCGTCAGCGCTTAGGCCCCCGCCTTCGCGTCTTGAATCGCCTGCCAGATCTTCACCGGCGTCAGCGGCGTATTCAGCTGGGTGATGCCGACCTCGCTCAGCGCATCCATCACGCCGTTGGTGATGCAGGGCGGGCCGCCGATGGCGCCCGACTCGCCGCAGCCCTTGGCGCCGAGCGGATTGGTCTTGCACGGCGCGGAGGGATCGAGCGTCACGGTGATCGGCGGAACGTCCGAGGCACGCGGGATGCAATAGTCCTGGTAGCTTGCGGTCAGCAGCTGGCCTTCCTCGCTGTAGGCGACGCCCTCGTACAGGGCCTGGCCGATGCCCTGGACGACGCCGCCATGCACCTGCCCCGTCACCAGCATCGGATTGACCGCGACGCCGACGTCGTCGACCGTGGTGTAGCGCACCACCCGCGTCACGCCGGTCTCGGGATCGATCTCGACCTCGCAGATGTGGGTGCCGTTTGGCCAGCTCGGGCCGTCGACATTGCCCTCACTCTCGACCGAGAGCTTGGCGCCGGTTTCCTTGCTTGCGATCTCGAACAGGCTGATGCGCCTGTCGGTACCGACCACGGTGAGGAAGCCGTCGCGATACTCGATGTCGCCGACGGAGGCTTCGAGCAGGTGAGAGGCCTTGTCACGCGCCTTGTTGATCATGTCGTTAGCGGAGACCGCAACCGCGGTGCCGCCGACGAACAGCGAGCGGGAGCCGACGCTGCCGAAGCCGGTGGCAAGATCCGTGTCGCCCTGGATGACGTCGATCTTGTCCATGGCAATACCGAGCGTATCCGCGATCATCTGGGTGTAGGTGGTGGCGAGGCCCTGCCCCATCGCCATCGTGCCCGACCACAGGACGACGCGGCCCTCGGCGGTCGCATGCAGCGAGACGTTTTCGGTGTGGGCGCGGCCACCGGTCCATTCGATGTAGCTGGTCAGGCCACGGCCGTAGAGCAGGCCCTTTTTCTTCGCCGCTTTCTTGCGCGCGGCAAAGCCGTTCCAGTCGGCCAAGTCGGACGCGCGCTCCAGCATGTGGGCGAAGGCGCCGGAGTCGTACACCTGCCCGACCGCGTTGGTGTAGGGCAACTGCGCCGGCTTGATGTAGTTGACCTTGCGGATGGTGCGCGGGTCCATGCCGATCTGGCGCGCGGCGGCATCGAACAGCCGCTCGACGATGAACACCGCCTCGGGCCTGCCGGCGCCGCGATAGGCGCCGACCGGCGCGGTGTTGGTCATGACCGACTTCACCTCGAAATGCACCAGCGGCAGATCGTAGACGCCGGTCTGCACGAACGGGCCGAGCACCAGCGGGATGATGTTGGCGGTACCCGACGAATAAGCGCCGGTGCCGCCGATCGAACGCACGCGGTAGGCCAGCACGCGGCCCTTGGCGTCGAGCGCGAACTCGCCGGTCGAGGTCAGATCGCGGCCGTGGGTGCCGCCGACGAATTCGTCGGTGCGGTCGCCGCGCCAGCGGATCTTCTCGTTCAGCTTGACCGCGGCGTAAGCGACGATGCCGTCTTCGGGATACAGGCTGGTCTTCTGGCCGAAGCCGCCGCCGATATCGCCGACCAGCACGCGCACGCTGTCCTTCGGCCGCTTCAGGATCGATTCCGCCAAGAGATCACGGGTCGAGCCCGGGGTCTGCGACTGCACATGGAGAATCAGCCGGCCGGTCTTCTTCTCGATCTCGGCAATGGTCGAGCGCGGCTCCATCGCCGACGGCACCAAGCGCTGGCTGACCAGGTCGAGCGATACCTTGTGCGCGGCGCTGGCGAAGGCTGCCTCGACCTTGGCGGCGTCGCCATAGCTCATCGCGGCCACGATGTTGTCGGGCGCCTCCGGCCAGACTGCCGGCGCGCCTGGCTTGATCGCCTCGACCGGATCGACCACCGAAGGCAGCACCTCATAATCGACCTCGATCGCCTCGGCCGCGGTCTGCGCCAGCACCCGCGAGGTCGCGACCACAGCCGCGACACCTTCGCCGGCGTAGCGTACGACTTCGTGCGCCAGCAGCCGCCGCGGCGGCACGGTCATCGGCGAGCCGTCGGGCCGCTTGAAGATCGCGAGCGTCGGCAGCGTGCCGATGTCGTCCTTGACGAGGTCCGCGCCGGTATAGACGGCCTTGACGCCGGGCATCTCGAGCGCTGCCTTGACGTTGATCGACTTGATGTTGGCATGGGCATGCGGCGAGCGCAGTACATGCAGCCAGAGCGCACCGTCCTGCGGCTTGTCGTCGATGAAATGCCCCTTCCCGGTGAGCAGCCGCTGGTCTTCCAGACGCTTGACCGGCTGGCCCGCACCAAAACGCATATTGCCGGGAAGAATGTTCATCGGAGGGTCCTTGATTTCAGAAATTTCGGCGGGTTTTAACGGATTTTCGGCGCGAGACAACACGCCCGGCAGCGACGAGGTAATGCGCCTGATGCAACGCGCAAGCCAGCTTTAACCGAGATCGCGCAATGCGGCCTCAACCACCTTGCGCTGCTCGTCCGTCAGCGGCGCCTGCGGCGGCACGGGTTCGCCGACGTCGTAGCCCTGGCTCGCGAGCCCGGCCTTGACGCAGGCCGCGAGGTTGTAGCGGGCGAACGCCTCGTTGATGCGCCAGAGCTTGCGCTGCAGGGCCATCGCCTCATCCCAGCGGGCGCGGCGGCACAGATTATAGAGCTCGACGCTTTGACGCGGGATGATGCAGGCCGGTCCCGCCATCCAGCCATGGCCGCCGATCAGCATCACCGCGGCCGGAATATGGGCGGAGGCCGAGAACACTTTCAGGCTGTCGCCGCAGCGGTTCATGATCGACAGCAGCCGGCCGGTATTGGTCGAGGCGTCCTTTATGTAACCGATCCGCGGGTGCTCGGCGAGCCGCGCGATGACGTCGAGCGTGAGATCGGAGCGTTGGAAATTCGGGTTGGTGTAGATCACGACCGGAATATCGACGGCGTCGGCGATAGCGCGGAAATAGGATTCCACCTGCACGTCACTGAGCGGAAAATACGCCTCCAGGATCGCGAGAATGCCGGCGGCACCCCGCTTCTGATAGGCCTTGGCCTGCGCCACCGCATCGGCCGTCGAGGTCGAGGCGACCCCGGCCACCACAGGCACGCGGCCCTGCGCGGCCTCGATCGTGGTCGCGACCACCTGCATGCGCTGCGCATTGTTGAGATAGGCGAATTCGCCGGTCGAGCCGAGCGGCGTCAGCCCGTGGACGCCGGCCTTGACCAGGTCGTCGCAGAGCCGGCCCAGCACCTCGGTGCGGACATGGCCGGCGGGATCGACCGGAGACACCAGATACGGAAAGACGCCGTGGAAATCAGCCATTTGCAAGCCTCGCTGACGGCGAGACATAATCGGGATCGTGCGCAAAGGGAAGCGGCTCGCCGCTGCGCAGGGCGCCCAGCACCGCGGCAAAGTCGGTTACCGCGCGGAAACCGAGCAGCCGTTCGGCCTTACCAGCGTCGTAGATCCGGCCGATCGATTTCGGCAAATGCCAGCCCCGGCGCGCGAACAGCGCCGGCGCATCGGGGTAGGTGCGCGCGATCACGCCGGCCGCGTCCGTCTTCAGGTCAGCGACATCGCTGCGCGCAAACGGCGTCGGCGCGCTGATCACGAACACCTCGAAGCCGCGGATCTTCTCCAGCGCCACGACATGGGCGTCGGCGGCATCCTCGACCGTGAGGCGGCGGTAGAGCAGCTCGGTCGCCTTCAGGTTCTCGCCGTGGATATCGCGGATGGTGTCGTCGTCCTCGGGAAAGAAGCGGCTGGTGCGCAGCACCGCGCAGTTCAGCCCGTGCTCGCGGCTGTAGAGCCGGCACAGCCCTTCGGCGGCGAGCTTTGTCACCCCGTAGATGTTACGCGGCTCGAGCGGACCCGTC
>DASVOL010000376.1:0-1594 GCA_036383375.1 Bradyrhizobium sp.
CCGCGGACGCGGCGCCCATGTAGGTTGGCGTGCCGAAGATCAAGGCTTCCGCATCCATCAGATTATCCCAGTTCTGTTCCACGCTCTCGACCGGCACCAGAAGCGCCTCCGCGCCATCGACATCCCCAACGCCGGACCTCACGGCCTCCGCCTGACGCCGGGTGTGGCCGTAAGCGCTATGATAGACGATCGCGATCAGGGTGCGACCGCCGCCGGTTCCGATATCGTGCATGGTGTTCTCTGCTGCTGGCATTTGCAGAAGCTAAGACAAGGCAGCGCGTTGAAACGTGACATGCCCCCCGAACTTTCCGCCGGAGGATGTTGCTCCAATTGAGCGCCGTTCAGGCTGAAGCGGTGGCTGCCGGCTACTTTGCATGGGGTTGTTTTCGATATTTTGGTGGAAGCGCCGGCCGCCGGGCGCGATCGACCCCCGCCAAGCGGATGGCCCCGGCGGTCCAATCGATCGTCACCGGGGATGGACACCGAGTTCGAACCTGCGGGTGATCGCGATGGCCTCGAGGAAGGTCTCGTCGTGGCTCACCACCAGCAGCGCGCCGTCATAGGCGCGCAGTCCGGCCTCGACCGCTTCCATCGATTCGATGTCGAGGTGATTGGTCGGCTCATCCAGGATCAGGAGTGGCGGCGGGCTCACGCCACCGAGCACGCAGGCGAGGCCGGCGCGGAGCAACTGGCCGCCGCTGAGGCTCGCGACGCTCTGCAAGGCTGCATCGGCGCGAAACATGAAACGCGCCAGCGCCGCGCGACAGGCGTTCTCGCTCGCATCCGGATTGATGCGCCGGAAATTGTCCAGGATGGAGACGGATGGATCGAGCAGGCTGACCGCCTGATCGAACATCGCAAAGCGGGTCATCACCTCGACAGTGCCGCGCACCGCACTCAGCTCGCCGCTGACGAGCTTGAGCAGCGTCGTCTTGCCGGCGCCGTTGGGACCTGTGATCGCGACGCGCTCCGGACCCGACATGGAGAAGGTAAGATCACGCAGGATCGGCGCGTCGGCGCTGTAGCCGGCGTCGGCGGCCTCGATCCGCAGCACCATCCGGCCCGCGGGCAGATTGGTCGACGGCAGCTGCACCGAGAACGGTTGCAGCACCTCGATGCGCTGGCGCGCCGTGGTGGCCAATTCGAGCGCCTGCGTCCGTCGCCGCTCGGCGAGGCGGGCGTTCTCGCCGCCGGTGTCCTCGCTGCGATCCTTGCGCAGCCCGGCGGCAATGCGCGGCAGATCGCCCTTGGCGCGCTTCCTCGCGCCGGCGCCGTCCCTGCGCGCCTGCCGTTCGGACGTTTCCCTTGCCTTGCGGTCGATCTCGGCGACGCGCTTCTCGGCATCGGCCAGATCGTGTCGTGCCGCCGACAGCTCGACGGCCTTGCGCGCACGGTACTGGCTCCAATTGCCGCCATAGCGTCGGGCTTCCAGCGAGGTCAGCTCGACGATCGCATCCATGCTCTCCAGCAGCTCGCGGTCGTGGCTGACGATGATGGCGCCATGCCGCCAGTCGGCGAGGAGGTCGATCACCGCCTGGCGTCCGGCGCGGTCGAGATTGTTGGTGGGTTCATCCAGCAGCAGAAAGTCAGGCTG
>DASVOL010000377.1:0-2000 GCA_036383375.1 Bradyrhizobium sp.
GGTCACGGTTTTGCCGACGGCCTGTTCTTCCCGCAGCCCGAGCCGCTGATCACGGGGCCGGCGACGCGGGTAATGAGCCTGCGCGACGGCACCAAGAAGATGTCGAAGTCGGATGCGTCGGACAATTCGCGCATCAACCTCACCGACGACGCCGACACCATCGCGCAGAAGATCCGCAAGGCGAAGACCGACCCGGAGCCGCTGCCGTCGGAGGAAAAGGGCCTGGAGACCCGCCCCGAGGCCGACAATCTGGTCGGCATCTACGCCGCGCTCGCCGGCGTCTCCAAGCAGGAGGTGCTGACGCAGTTCGGCGGCGGGCAGTTTTCCAGCTTCAAGAACGCGCTGGTCGAGGTTTGCGTCGCAAAACTGGCGCCGATCGCCTCCGAGATGAAGAAGCTGGTCGCCGATCCTGGCCATGTCGATTCGATCCTGATCGACGGCGCCAACCGCGCCCGCGGCATCGCCGACGAGACCATGCGCCTCACCAAGGACATCGTCGGCTTCATCCGCCAGCGCTGACACCACCGGCAGACCTGCGCGCGCCCTCTCCCCAACAGGGAGGGAGTGTGGCAGCATGGCTTGGTTTGAGCATGATCTTTTCGGGAAGCCGCTGCGCACGTTTCCGGATCATGCCGTTGGTTCAGCACCGGGACATGCATGACCACCCAGCGACGAAGCTACGAGACAGGTCACAAGCCGAAATGCCTCGTCATCGTTGACGACACCGCGGAATGGGACCGCGCGGTCTACTACGCCAGCCGGTGGGCGATCCGGGTCGGCGGCGGCGTCCTGATGCTGCGGGTGATCGAAACCGAGGATCAGAACCAGCAATGGCTGGGGGTCGCCGACATCATGCGCGCGGAGGCCGAGGAGGCCGCCAATGAGGCGCTCGACCGTGCCGCCGGCCGCGCCAACGGGATCGCCGCGATCACCCCGGAGCGGGTGATTCGCGAGGGCGATCCGACCGAGCAGATCCTCGACGTGATCGACAAGGACGTCGATATCGCCATGCTGGTGCTGGCCGCCAATCCGGGCGCCGAGGGCCCCGGGCCGATCATCACCACCATGGCCAAGACCATGGGGGCGTTCCCGATCCCGGTGACCATCGTGCCGGGCGGCCTGACCGACGCCGAGATCGACGCCTTGTCCTAGCGTTGTCGGGCCTCGAAATCGCTCCAGAGCATGGATCGAGGCCTGGAACCGCGGTTTTGCGGCTTGATCGCAGGCTTTTAAATTGCCATCTGGTAAGGGAACTCAACGCGCCGGCCTTGAACCGGCGACGCCGGAGACAGCAAATGTTCATTCAGACCGAAGCCACGCCCAATCCCGCCACCCTGAAGTTCATCCCGGGCCGCACGGTGCTCGACAGCGGCACCCTGGAATTCTCCTCAGTCGAGACCGCCGTGCGCTCGCCGCTCGCCGAACGGCTGTTCGCCGTATCAGGCGTCACCGGCGTGTTCTACGGCGCCGACTTCATCACCGTCACCAAAGCGGACGGCGACTGGCAGCACCTCAAGCCCGCGATCCTCGGCGCCATCATGGAGCACTACATGTCTGGTGCGCCGCTGCTCGCCGACGGCACCGCTCCCAGCGACGACGCCCGCGACGAGGAAGACGAGTTCTTCGACGAGGCCGACGCCGAGACGGTCGAGCAGATCAAGGACCTGATCGAGACCCGCGTGCGTCCGGCGGTTGCCAATGACGGCGGCGACATCACGTTCCGCGGCTTCAAGGACGGCATCGTCTATCTCAACATGAAGGGCTCCTGCGCCGGCTGCCCGTCATCGACCGCGACACTGCAACACGGCATCCAGAACCTGCTGCGGCACTTCGTGCCCGACGTGCAGGAAGTCCGGCCGATGTGATGGAGCGGCGAATGGCGCATGGCGGATCGCGAAGTGCGTTCTCCTCGAATTCCCGGTTCGCCATTTCGTATTCGCCATTCGCCCTCCCATGATGATTCTCGCGATCGATACCGCGCTCGACGCCTGCTCCGCGGC
>DASVOL010000378.1:0-2221 GCA_036383375.1 Bradyrhizobium sp.
CCAGTCGCCGATGATGGTGGAGGACTGCGCCAGCGTGAAGCTGGTGCGCACGATATAGGGCGAGCGCTCGGTGATGATCGAGGTGCCGGCGGCCATCACGACTTCCGGGATCTTGGCCTGCGTCGCCAGCGGCGCCGCGGCGAGCGCCGCGGGCGTCACGCCGAAGCCGGCGATGAAGTTGACCTTGTCGTTGACGATCAGTTCCTGCGCGAGCCGCTTGGTGTTGTCGGGCACCGCGGCGTCATCCTTCAGGATGATCTCGATCTTCTTGCCGGCGACGGTGTCGCCCTTCTGCTGCATGTAGAGCTTGATGGCGTTATCGATCTGCTTGCCGGTCGAGGCCTGCCCGCCGGTCATCGGCAGGATCAGGCCGATCTTGACGGCGTCGTCCGCCCACGCCGGCATGCTGGCGCACAAACCCGGAAGCACGGCCGAAGCGGCGCCCCATAGCAACATCTTGCGACGATTGAACATCGACATCCCTCCCCCTTCCATTGTTCTGCGTCGAGCCGAGTCCCCGGCCCTTGCCTTACCTTAGCCCAACCAAGTCACGGCGGAGCCGTAACGCGACAAGGCGTTTCCCGGCGCCCTCTGTCAATCGGACGATGGACGTGTGTCGTGCACCGCGATTTGGCCCAGCCGCAGAAACAAGTATCGGGATACCATAATCATTCCCCGAAACTCAACGCCCCCCACAAGAACTGCTCTCGCCCGCTCAGGCCTCCAGCGGCCCGATTCATTTGTACGATCGTGCAAATCAAGCGGCAATGTCAACAAACAAGCACAATTGCAGCCGAACGGTCGCGCCTGAGATCATCATCCATAAAGACCAGGGTTGTATGCTGCCGCCAATGTCGATCTTCACACGCCACATCCCTGCCCTGACTGCCCTCGCGCTCGCGGCTTGCGCGCTCGGGGGGTGCGGCACCGTGAACCAAAAGGTCTCGGCCGGCATGGCCGACTACATTCCGGCCTGGGCCGGCGGCCTGCCCGCAGACGCGCCGCCGCGGCCGGGCACCCCCGAATACGACAAGTTCATGCAGGAGCGGGAACGCAAGCGCCTGATGCCGGCGGCGGAGCGCGGCGACGACGCCAAGCCGGCAGCGCAGGCGCAGAAAACAACCCAATGAGCATCGGGCCCGTAGCGCCAGCCTCGCGCTGTGCGGGACGCGTGAACCTGCGGATCAGTCCACGAACACCACGGTCTTGCGCCCGTTGAGGATGACGCGGTCGGCGAGATGGTAGCGGATCGCACGCGCCAGCACGCGCCGCTCGATGTCGCGGCCCTTGCGCACGAGATCCTCGGGCGTGTCGCGATGGCTGATGCGCTCGACGTCCTGATCGATGATCGGCCCCTCGTCGAGATCGCTGGTGACATAATGCGCGGTGGCGCCGATCAGCTTGACGCCGCGCTCATGCGCCTGGTGGTAGGGCTTGGCGCCCTTGAAGCCCGGCAGGAAGGAATGATGGATGTTGATGCAGCGGCCGGACAGCCGCGCCGACATCTCGTCGGACAGGATCTGCATGTAGCGGGCGAGCACCACGAGGTCGGTATTGGTGTCCTGGACGAGCTTCCAGACCGCGTCTTCCTGCTGCCGCTTGGTCTCTTTGGTCACCGGCAGATGATGGAACGGGATATCGCCGAAATCGAGCGAACCGTAGCTCTCGCGCGGATGGTTGGAGACGATCGCGGTCGGGATCATCTCGAGCTCGCCGGTGCGCCAGCGATAGAGGATGTCGACCAGGCAGTGATCGGACTTGGAGACCAGCAGCATCACCCGGCGGCGGCTGGCGCGATCGCGCATCTGCCACTCCATGGCGAAGCGTTCGGCGATCGAGGCAAAGCCGGTCTGCAGCGCCGGCAGCTCGACCGCGAGGTCGGCCGCGGTGAACACCACCCGCATGAAGAACTTGCCGGTCTCGACGTCGTTGAATTGCTGGGCATCCAGGATGTTCTGCCCATTATGCGCCAGAAACGTCGAGACCGCGGAGACGATCCCCGGTCGATCCGGACAGGACAGGGTCAGAACATATTGATGGTCGGGCATGCCAATTGACCAAAGCTTGAGCAGGTATGTGGAACGATCATTTTCGGCCCTCGTCTACACCGCAGGCGGCCTTGCGCCAATCCCGGCACGGGGGTCAAATCGGCCAAATGACGACAATGTTTGTTAGGGACCATCATGGCTGACCGGCTGAACGGCTACCGCATCCTGATCCT
>DASVOL010000379.1:0-1550 GCA_036383375.1 Bradyrhizobium sp.
GTCGTGGTGAACAGCCTGCCCTCGGTCATGATGAACACCGCCGGCCCCATCGTGTCGTCCAGCATCGAAGACAGCATGCCGCCCTGGATGAAGCCGGCCGGATTGCAGAAATCTTGCTTGCCGTCGAACACGATCCTGATCCAGCCGTCCCGCGGACGTGCGTCAGCCACGCGCCAACCCAGCAGCTTCGCGACCGGCGGCATCGGGATGCGGTCGAGTGCGGTTGCGATCATGGCGGCCTCCGTTTTGGACGTCGTAGCCGGGACCTGCTGCCAGCATGGTGTCAGCAGGTCGTCTCCCCCTTAAAGATCCAGCCCGTGCGCGATGGCCTTGCGCATCACATTGGGAAACGCCTCGCCGTCCAGCGTCGCTACCGGCACCCAGCGCATGCCGTCCGGCGCACGCGTGCGCGGCGGCACGCTCGCCGTGTAGACCACGAGCTCGAGCGGAAAGTGCGTGAACACGTGGGTGACCACGCCGGTCCTGCGGTGCCAGCGCGTGACGCCCTTGAGCTCCGGCGCCTGCGCCAGCGCGGCGGCATCCGCCTGCCCGGCCAACCACTGCGATCCCGGCACCTCGGTCATGCCGCCGAGCAGGCCTTTTGCCGGGCGCGAACGCACCAGCAGCTCGCTGCCGCGCGTCACCACGAAGGCGGCGCCGCGGCGCAGCGTGCCGGTCTTCTTCGGCGCCTTGCGCGGGAACGTCTCCTGGTCGCCGCGGGAGCGGCCTGCGCAATCGTCGTTCAGCGGGCACAATGCGCAGGCCGGCTTCTTCGGCGTGCAGATGGTGGCGCCGAGATCCATCAGCGCCTGGGCACTGTCCCCGGCGCGAGAAGGCCCGAGCAATGTTGCGGCCATCTCCTTGATCAGCGGCTTGGCCTGCGGCAGCGCCGCCTCGATGGCATAGAGCCTGCTGACCACGCGCTCGATGTTGCCGTCGACCGGCATGGTGTGGCGGTCGAACGCGATCGCGGCGATCGCCGCCGCGGTATACGGTCCGACGCCCGGCAGCGCGCGCAGCCCCTCCTCGGTGTCCGGAAACACCCCGCCATGCTCGCTGAGCACCGCAACCGCGCAGGCGTGCAGGTTGCGCGCCCGCGAATAATAGCCGAGCCCGGCCCACATCCGTAAGACATCGTCGAGCGAGGCGCGGCCAAGCGCGGACACATCGGGCCAGCGCGCCAGGAACTTCTCGAAATAAGGTCCGACCGCCCTGACCGTGGTCTGCTGCAGCATGATCTCGGACAGCCAGACGCGGTATGGGTCGGCCCGCTCCCCCGCCTCGGCGCGCCACGGCAGCCGCCGGCGATGCCGGTCATACCAGGCGAGCAGCCGCGCCGGGCGGTCGGCTTGCTGGTCGGTCGATTTGGTCTTGGCCGCGCGAGAGCTCATGATGTCACTTTAGGGCAAATCTCGCCCCGTCATGCCCGGGCTTGACCCGGGCATCCACGTCTTTCTTTGTCCGGGGAAACAAAGGCGTGTATGGCCGGGACATGGGCGAGCGGAAGCGACGCCGTCCTTCGGGCGGCTATGCCCGGCCATGACGGCAGG
>DASVOL010000380.1:0-19527 GCA_036383375.1 Bradyrhizobium sp.
ACCGGAGCCGGTGCGGCGGCGGCCTGCGCCTGTGCCGCGGGCTGTGGCTTCCTGACGGGAGCCTGCACCGTCCGCGGCGCCGGAGCCTGTGTCTGGGCCTGCGCTTGCGCCGAGGCATCGAGCGGCGCAACGAAGGTCGCCAAGGCGACGGCGATTCCGGCGGCGAGACCGATCGACCGGAGCGGCTTCACAATAAGGGCGGTCGTCATGGATACACCTTCTGATCGAGGAACTTGTCCTGGCTTTCCTGCAGCTGATTCTGGATCTCGACGCGGCGCTGCTGAATCATCGGCTCACGCGAGACCACGATCTCGCCGATGGTCAGATCCTTGTAGCGCTGCACCATCTCCTTGCCGGCCTTGATCAGCTGGGTGTTCTTGGCGATGCAGCTCTTGGTGCTGGCCTTGTAGGCGGTGGCCTCACCTTCGAACTTGGCGCGCTCGGCGTCCTTGGAGCGGGCAACGGTGGCCGCCTCCTCATACGCCGACTTCCACTTCTCCAGCGTCTCGTCGCGCTCGGCGAGCCGCTGATTGAACTCGTCGACGGCGTCGCGATGTTCCTTGTCGGCCTTCTTCAGCTGCGCCTTGAGGTCGTCGACCTCCTTCTTGGCCGCCGCCTTTTCGCGGTCGGCGTCGGCGACCTTGGCCTGCAACGCCGTACGCTGGTCTTCCAGCGCACGGGTCTGCGCCGTCGCGCTGCGCAGGGCATCGCGCAAGCGGTCGGTCTCGGACTGGGCGAATGCGGTGCCGGAGCTCAATGCTCCGATCACCATCATCAGGACAAAGAGTGCGATGCGCATGATCAGAACTTCGCGTTGAGGTCGACTTGCAGGACGTCGACGGCATAGGGGCTGCCGGCGATGCTGTTGGCGCTCATCCAGCGCAAGGTCGCCCAGACGTTCTCGCCGAGACCGACATTGCCGCCGACGAAATAGCCCTTGAGGTTGGTGCCGCCGAGGCCGAAATCGGAGTCGGCGAACGCATCGATGGTGGCATCCGATTCCAGGTATTTGTAACCGGCGTGGACGTTCCAATCCCAGAGATGCTTGATCTCCCTGTTGCCGACGGTGACGCGGCCGAGCCAGCCCTGGTTGCCGCCGTTGAACGCGCCGGGCGTGGTGCCGCCATCCGGGCTCGGCCCGCGGTTGTTCATCAGCACGCCGTAGGTTGCGGCTGCTGCGTTCATGAAGGAGCGGCTGAACGCGGTGTTGTAGACATACTCGCCGTCGAGCACGATATGGGTCGGATGGAATTGTCCGAGATCGAGCTGCCCACTGACGACCACCGGACGGTACTGGCTGACCAATCCGAAGTACTCGAACTGGTTGATCGTGCCGCCGTTGTTACCGGTGCCCGGAGGATCCGCGATGATGTTACGCAGCGGGAAATAGGTATTGCCCTTCTGCGCGAAGGACGGCCGGGTCAGGTCGGTGTCGCAGACGTCGGATGCGGACGTGACCCTGCAGGGGCTCGAGAACTGACCCTGAACATTGTCGAAGTCGTAGAAGGCAACGCCGAACCGGAATGAGTATTCCGGGCTGAACCGGGCATTGAATCCGACCTGGCCTCCGAACAGCCACTTGTCGCGGCTGGCAAACTTGCTGGGCGGCGAGTTCAGATTGCTCGGATCGGCCGGCAGATTGCTGCCGGCATTAAAATCGGTGTTGTAGATCGGGAACGCACCGCCCACCGCAAACGGCGTGAAACCTTCCCACACCTCGTGCTTGGCCTGAACGGCAAAGCCGTCGAAGCCGAGTTCCTTGTACCAGACCAGATCGGTCGGCGACCAGAATGGATTGTCGATGCGACCCGCGGAGATCCTCAAGTCGTCGCCCCAGGTCTGCCAGTTGATGTAGCCGCGATCGAGCCAGACGCCGTACTTCGAGAAATTACCGCCGCCACCGCCAAGGGTCTGGTTGGTGGACACTGGCGAGCTGTTCTCGCCGGTCGCAATGCGCAGGCCGGCAGTGAACCCGTACAGCAGATCGGCTTCCATGCCGAGCCGGCCGCGGAAGCGGAACTGATTGCGATCCTGCGTGGCGTCGTAGGTCGGACCAAACGCAGTGCTCGAAATGTCGTATGGCGATCCGGTGTTGATCGCGTTGTAGTTGGCGGCGCCTGCCTGGTCGTTGCCGGTCGGGAAATAGGCACCCTGATAGCGCACGCGCGCATCGCCGTAGAAGCGGATGCGTTGCGCCCATTCCGGGTAGGTTCCGGGCGACGCCCAGTTCTCTTTCTGCGCCTTGGCCATCACCTCCTGCTTAATCTCTTCCCGTAACTGTCTTTTGACGACTTCGGGAACGTAGGTGACGTGCCTGGTGCCGGGCGGCTGCGCCGCCGCGGCGGCAGCGGTTGCGGCCTTGGTGGCGTCGTCGGCCTTGGTCGTGGCGTCCTTGGCGGCCTGGCGGGAGACGTAGGCCTCGTCCTCGGCCTGCTTGATCAGCGCCTGGGCCTGCTCTTCCTTGAGGACGCCCTGTTGCACCAGCAGATTGACGAGGTTGACGGTGGCGTTCGACGATGTCGGCTTGGTGCTCGACACCTTCGGCTTCTTGGCATCGGTCCGCTTCGCCGCGGCGGCGGGACCCTGCTCGGCGGCCTGGTCCGCGGTCTGGCCCACGGCCGGCGTTGCGCAGGCGAGCGCGCTCAGCGACACCGCAAGCGGCAACGCGCGCCATTCTGCGTGAGCTCGTTTCTTAAACATCAGTCCCCCAGTTCTCACTCGCACATTGAATTTCGAAGATTGGTCGTTGGTCAGTTGGTCTCGTCAGCTCGGCCGTCTCGCGGTGACGCGCGTGACCACCGGCATCGGCATGTCCTTGGGCGGCGGCTCGCGCAGCGTCAGGCTGCCGATCACCTCATTGCGAAGCGCCGCATCGATCTCCGGATTGCCGGACGACGGCGTCAGGACGACGCGGGTGACGTGGCCGGAGCCGTCCACCCACAGCCGCACCTGGATCTGCGTCGCCATGTTGCGGGTCTTCGGATTGGCGCGGATCGCCGCCTCGACCTGCGAGGTGATGATCGTGGTGTACCAACCCCAGCGGCTGCCACCCCCGCCGCCTCCGCCATACGGATTGCCGCCGGGCTTGCCGCCGAGATTGAACAGATCACCGGGTCCGGTCGGCTTGGCATCGAGCGACAGCGGACCGGGTGGCTCGTCGTTCTTGGCGTCCTTGGCCGGCTCGTCCTTCGGCTTGTCGACCGGCTTCTCTTCCTTGAACTCGGGCTCCGCCATCTTGGGCTGCTCGATCATCTTCTGCTCGGGCTGCGGCTGTGGCGGCGGAGGCGGAGGTGGCGGCGGCAGCGTCACATTGACGATGGTGAGATCACGCACCTGACGCGGCGGCGGCAGATCGTCATGACCGAGAAAGAAGTAGACTATGCCGCCAAGGAACAGCGCGACCACCGCCACCACCGCGCCGTAGCGCAGCAGCGCACTGCGCTCGCCCTTCCGGGCGGCCGTGTTGCGGGCAGCCGTCGGCGGCGCCGCAGCTGTTGCGGGCGCGACGGCGACATCGTGATCGTCGGCTGACGGCGCGGCACGCGCGTTCTGGTCCCGCATCGGCGCGTTCATGGCGCGGCCTCCACCGAGGCGCGGTCAAGCAGCCTGTCATTGACGTATTGCATGACGAAGCTGGCGAGCGCGTCGAAGTCCGTGGTCTTCAGGATGACCTTGGTGTCGGGGCCTGCTTCGATCGCTGCGTGAAAGGTCTCGACCTCGCTCAAATAGTCGACATAGGCCATCGCGTCGATCGACAGGCGGGCCCATGGGCATCGCGAGATCGTCAGCCGCAGCGGGTTGTCGGCGGGCTCGCGGCCTGCGACGTGCCGGCGCAGCACATCCGCGAGCTTGACCAGCAGAGCCTCGCCATGAACGGGGAATGCCACCACCTCGCCGCGCGGCTCTTCGCGCCCCACCGGGGCGACCGGCGACACGGGGAGTTCCGCGCCGATACCGGTGTGGATCGACACCTGCGACACGGGGTCGGTGCGCGTGACGTCCGCGACCCCGCAGCCGTGATCGAATGATCGCATCATGCCGCTCAGCCATGACCGCAGCGTCCTGCGCTCGGTCAGTGGGAAAGGTGCTGGCTGCGTGATCATGGCGTCGCTTCCTGGCTGGCTCACTTCACGAGCGGCTTGGTGGCAAGCCCGACCTGGCTCAGGCCGATACGGCTGAGCAGATCGAACACATCCATCACGCTCTGGTACTGCGCCTGCGCATCGCCGCGCAGCACCACGGGAAATTCCGGCGTCAGCGCCTTCTGCTGGATCAGCCGCTGCTCGAGCTCGGCCAGGGTCACCGGTATAGTGTCGAGGAAGATCTTGCCGTCATTGGCGACCGTGATCGCCTTGGTGGTCTGGGTCGCAAGGCTCGGCGCCGCCGAGGCCTTCGGCAGGTTGACCTTCTGACCCTGCACGGTCGCCGTCGTCATGATGATGAAGATCACCAGCAGCACGTAGGCGAGGTCCAGCATCGGCGTGATGTTGATGTCGTCATAAGGCTTGGAGTCGGCCTGGATCTGCATCGCCGTTACTCCGCGGCGATGCGGTGTTCGATCGGGTCCGGCCGGTCGGCGGAATAGAATTCCGCCATCTTGGTCACGAACTCGTCGACGAAGACCTGGATGTCGTTGGTCAGGTCCTTGATCCGGGAGATCAGGTAGTTGTAGCCGAACAGCGCCGGGATCGCGACGCCGAGACCGGCGACGGTTGCGACCAGCGCCGCAGCGATGCCGGGCGCGATCGCGTTGACGTTGACGTCGCCGCTCGCCGCGATCGCCGCGAAGGTGATCATGACGCCGACCACGGTGCCGAGCAGGCCGAGGAACGGTCCGCCCGAGATCGCGATGGTCAGCACCACCATCAGGCGGTTGAGCCGCTGCATCTCCTTGACGACGCCGCTATCAAGCGCCGCGCGGATCGCCGCGATCGAGACCGCCGACAGCACCGGAGCGCGCTGCGAGTTGCTGAAGCGGTGGCGGATTTCCGCCGCGCCGATGTGATAGATGCGATACAGCGACGACGAGCGCATCATCTTGGCGTCGGCTTCGGTGAGGCGTCCGCCCAGCGTCGAAATGTCTTCGGCATCGCCGCGATCCAGCATGGTGAGATCGGCCGCGATCTCGCGGAACCCCTCCATGAACTGGGCATTCGCCTTGGCCTGCTTGCTGAGATACGAGGCCCGATCGAACATCACCACCCAGCTGATCGCGGCCATGATCAAGAGAATGCCGATCACCACCCAGCCGTCGAGCGTCACCGACTTCAGGATCACCGCGAAGTAGCCGGACAGCCAGCTTGCGGTCTCCTCGTCGACGCTGAAGGCGATCAGCTTGGCCTGGTCGGGGCCCTGCCCGATCGCCATCACCTTGATGAGTCCGGCCGGGCGCGCGACCTTGCTGATCTGCAGCTCGTCGATGTCGCCGACAAAGCCGGCCATCGCCGCGGCTACGGGCGCAGGTGCAGGTGCCGGCGTTGCCGCCGCATCTGGCGTCGCCGCAGGCGCGGCGCCACCGTCCGCAGCCGACGCATCAGGGGGCACTGATGGTGTTGCTGCGGACGGGGCCGTCGCAGGCGCGATCGGAGACGCACTGGAGGTCGACGAGTCTCCTCCGATCAGGCCAACGGTATTGAGGGCGGGCAGGCTCGCGCTGAGCGCGGCGTAGGATACGCCGTCGAGATAGAGCGTGACCTGTCCGTTTCCGGCAACGACGGCGACATGATGCCAGCTGCCGGCCGCTACCGGTGCTCCGGCACTCGAGCGCTGCACGGAGCCCGCATTGGTGACCTCGACGAACGGGCTGCCGTTGTCGACACCGACCACCAGCGCGTTGGCGCCGTCACGCCGGCTGAACAGCGCGGCGTTGGGCTGCAAGGCGGCCGGCTTGATCCAGGCCGACCAGGTCAGCGCAGCACCATCCGGCGACGCAAGCGACGGCGAGGCCGGCACGGTCACCGGCGCGCGGCCGTCGAGCCGCAAGCCGGTCCCGATCAGCGAACCGTCCGCCGGCTGGCCGACGCTTTGGGCGTTGTTGGCCCACACCGAGGAATCGATCGCCGGCGTGCCGCGTTCGTTGAAGTGATAGACCGTGAGCGTATCCGGGTCGTAGGTGCCCTTGGGATCGCTGGTCGCGAGGGCTTTCTTGTTGCCGTAATAGAGCCAGATATCGGTCCGCGCGCCCGGGGCGATATTCGGCACCGCGACCCAGACCAGGCCTTCGCCGAGCAGCGAGTCGAACTTCTCGATGTGATGCTTCAGCGGCGTCTTGTCGTCACCGGCAACGAACCGCAGATCGCTGCCGTCGTCCTTCGCCGAGCTGAAGCGGAAGTTGCCGACATGCAGCCGCACCAGCACCGGCACCCCGCCGATCGGATCCGTGACGTTGGCGCCCGAGGCGCTGACGTCGACGGTGATCTTCTTGCGCAGCGACCATTCGTCGTTCCACCACGCATTGGCCGGCGCGAGCGACGCCACCAGGGCGACGAGCCCGAACAACAATGCCGTCGCGGCGTTCGCAATGCCTCGGCGCAGCGCCGGCCGGCGCGTGCCCCGCTCGAGAGTAAGACCCATCCCCATCAGAATTCACCCCAGATTCGGAAGTTCACGCGCGGACTGTTTGCGTGCGTGTATTGTTGAGCGACCCCAGGCACCGAAAGCGCGACCATGCCGTTGAAATATTCGAACGTCTTGAATCGCGTGCCGAGGCCGTAGCTCCATGCGACGAATGACGATTGCTGATCGGGCAGCGGCTGCTGGATCGACGCGTAGCCGGCATCGAAGAACGTGAAGAAGCGCCAATCGTTGAAGGTGATGAAGCGCGGCTTGCCGTCGCCGGTTTCGCTCTTGAGCTCGCCTTGCAGCATGCCGCCGACATTGGGCGTGCGCAGCTCGAAATTGGCGACCGCGCCGTTGTCGCCGAGCACCTCGGATTCGAGATAGCCGCGCACGGTATCGAGACCGCCGAGGCTGAACTGCTCGCTCGAGACCAGCGGACCGTCGGCAATCTGCCCCTGCACCTTGCCATAGAGCTGGAAGCCTTCCGGCAGCTCCTGGGTATGCGAGACGTCGAGGTTGAAGTGGGTGAAGCTCGGCGAGGCCTTGAAGCGTTTCGCGTCGAACTCGTCCCACGGGCTGCTCAGCGTCCGGATGTTGTAGGTGACGCCGGCGTTGAACTGCGTCGTGAACTTCTCTTCCTGGAACGTCGCGCCATAGGTCGCGACGACGGGATAATAAGTGACAGGCGACGAGAAGCCGTCGGTGCCGAGCTTCACGGTCTGGCCGAAATGCTTGTAGTCCATGCCGACCGACAGCGTATGGAACAGGCCCTCGCGCGTCGGCAGCGTGATCACGGCGCGCTCGCCGATGATCGTACCGGGGCCGACCACATTGGTGCCGCCGATCGTCGCGACATTGCTGTTCGACTTGACGCTGTAGAACAGCAAACTGAGCCAATCGGCGTTCGGTATCCGCGCCATATACGAGCCGGAGAACACCTCGGCATCGCTCGGGCGTTCCGGCGCGACCTGATAGGTGAAGCTCAGGGAATGGCCGAGCTGCCACAGATTATCGTAATGCACGGTGGCGGAGACGCGGCTCGCCGTGGTGGATGGCGATTGCCGGTTGTTGGCTTCGAGGCTGGCATGGAACGGTGCCTTGTCCTCGACATTGAGATCGACGTCGACGGTGCCCGGCGCCACGCCGGCACGCAGCGCCGGAGTCACGCGGCGATCCGGCCACTGGTTGAGCGACACGATGTCCTTGGTGACGTCACCGAAATTGGGCACGGTGCCTTCCTTCAGCGAAGGCGCGCTGTCCTTGATCCGGTCGAGATCGAAATAGCGCGAGTTCTTCACCCGCAGCCGCCCGACCTTCAGCTCGGTCACCTTGAGGGTGACCACAGCGCCCGTCACGTTCTGTTGCGGGACCGCGACGCTGACGGTCTGGAGGCCCTTGTCGTGATACGCCTTCTCCAGCGCGGCTCGCGCCTTCTCGACATCCTCCGAGGTCTTGTTCGGACCGAGGAAGGGATAGATCGCCTCCTCGATCTCGATCTGCGGCAGCTTATCGGCGCCCTGCACGGCAAAGTCGTCGATGTCGAAGCGCTGCAGCGGCGCCGACGGCTTTTGCGCCGGTGCATTCGCCTGCGCCGGCTGCTTGTCCGCCGGCGCTGCGGCCGTAGCCGCAGCCGCATCTTTCGCTGCTTCCTTCGCCGCGCGCGCCGGAACGATGGCCGCTACGGAGCCAACCACGGTGAGTGCCGCAGCCGACACGCGCAACCCGATCCGGCATCGCTGACGATGCCCAATAGCCCAATGATCTCTTCGACTACGCACAGACGTCCCACTTACTTCGCGCAGACGCGCGCCATCGCGACAGGAAGGCCGCGATGACGACGCCTTACTCAGAAGACGATTGGGCGAACGCAAACCCGCAAAAGAATCTGCGGCGACGCAAAAGAAATTTTTGGTTTGTTAGGAAATCGAACGCGCGGCGCCGATTCGTTCGAATAGAGCCCCCGTTCCGATTGAATCCGGATGGAGCGCTAGATCTTTTCTTGACGCGTTTTCTTCACTCGAACCGGCATCCACTTCGCTCGAAAACGCTCCAGGTCAGCTCATCAGCACCACGCCGCCGGGGAGCGACGTGATCCGAGCGCCGAACAGTTGCTCGACCTGGGCGACGAAATTGTCGAGCTTGTCGACCTGGAATGTGCCGTTGACGAGCCGGCGTTTCAGTTCCGCGCTGGTAATGATGATCTTTCCGGCGCGATAACGGTTCACTTCGTCGACGACGCTCGCCAGCGGCCGGTCGCGGAAGATCAACAATCCGGTCTGCCAGGCCGCAACCTGCTTGGCGTCGACCGGAAGCGATGCCTGCAATCCCGCGGGCGAATAGGTGACCTGCTCTGCCTTGCGAAGCTGCACCGAGCGGCCGTCCTGCTCGACGGTGACGATGCCATCGAGGCAAGTCACCGAGACGACGCCATCGAGGCAGCGCGCGTTGAAATCGGCCTGCAGCGCACTGATGCGCCCGTCGCGCGCCAGCATCACCAGCGGCGTCGACGACGACCGTCTTGCGACCACCGAGGCCTCGCCCGAAATCAATTCGACCCGCGTTTCGTTCGGTGTGGGCCGCAGCGCCAGGCTGGTCTGGGTGTTCAATTCAACCGATATGTCGGGCGCCAGCATCACCTTGCGCTGCTCGCCCTTTCCGGTCCGGTAGTCGGCGGAGAGCTCTTCGATCGACGGCCACATATCGAGCGGCGGGCGGATCATCACATAGCCGGCCGCGGCTGCGATCGCACCGCCGAGCACGATGCGGCGCGTCAAGAGGCGTGATGGCCGGGGCGGCAACGCCACCACCACGGGGGCCGCGGCGGCCTGCTCATCGGCGAGTTCCTTTGCCGCGGCGCTGGCGCTGCGGAGCAGCCGGGCAGCTGCCCTGAAGGCATCCTCGTGGTCGGGACTTTGCGCGCGCCAGCGTTGCAATGCGTCGACGTCGGCGCGTGTCGGCTCGCCGGCTTTCAGCCGAACAACCCAGTCAAGCGCCTCATCCAGCAACGGATCGGGCCCGGAAGTGCGGGTCGGCTCGGTCACGACGGATCGCTCATCACCCTGCTCGCCAAACCTCAACCTCCTGATCGCGTCGAGCACATAGCGAAGGTCGCTATATAGACGATTCCGACCGCAGCAGGGCACCGCAATCGGCCGTTGCGCACAACGCAAGCAGAAACATCCGGCAATCGCAGCTTGCGCCGCATCGCACGCCGGGAGGCGGCGCGATGCTCGCATGCCGGGCCGATCAGGTCTGAACGTGTTTTCAAGCGGCGCAACACTTCCAGCGAACCTTTCCCAGGCACCCAAACGGTCCTTATGAGATCGCTCTCTACCCTATAGACGACGGAAAGCCCGCTATCCCGCAGAACAGAGGTTGAAAATCCTGCAGCTCGTGACCCCTGATTTCAGGTCAAGCGCCTGCACTTGTTGTAAATAGTTCCCGCAACAAATTTCGACGGCGCGCTGCGCGTGACGGCCCGCGTCGCGGCCGCGGCGGATTCGATCACGAACGGGGACGAGGACCGCCGAGACGACGGATCAGAGTATAGTCGAGGCAATCGGCACAATGGCTCAGAGCCAACTTCAAATCACTTTCCACCGTTCGCACGCTGACACCGAGGCGGGTTGCCACATCGCTCGGCGTCCGTCCCTCGATCGTAATACTATAGAGCACATCGCGCGGCCGCTCCGGCAATTCGGCCAGCGCGCGCTTGAACGCATCGATATCGGAGCGCGCCTCGACGATTCGCGCCGGGCTCGGCCCGTCGTCGCTGACGTCGAGCAATGAATCGATTTCGGCCGCGCTGACGCGGAGATTCTGCGCCTTCTGGCGATCCCGGGCGATGTTGATCGCGATACGGAAGATATAGTCGGCGGGGCTGCGGATCGGCACCGCGTCAGTGACCCGCTCCAGCCGCAGAAACG
The DNA here is from genome assembly GCA_036383375.1 of Bradyrhizobium sp. GTDB lineage: Bacteria > Pseudomonadota > Alphaproteobacteria > Rhizobiales > Xanthobacteraceae > Bradyrhizobium. Next base: position 10,485 of record DASVOL010000380.1, read on the forward strand.
TCTCGTGCAGGGCTTCGTAAGCGAAGTCCGACGATCCCAGACGGCGGGTCAGTTTCTTGACGAGCCCGTCGTAATTGTCTGCAAGCTGGCCCCGCAGCCGCACTCGATTCATTTCAGCCACGTTCCGCGGCCTCCCAGACACCAGCCCGATATCCAGATTGAATTGTTCTTGAAGCTGCCCATCTCGTAACGGCCGCGCACAACACATTTATGACGGCAACAAGTCGACACCGAACGACACGCAAGCTGGTGCATCGTGGTCACATCGAAACAATGAATTGCCGCTCGCGCTTGCGAGGCCGAACGGCACCGCCGCCATCGGATCAGGCCGGGTCGAAGACCAGCGTGATCTGAATATTGAGCCGGTCGGGCAGCGCCGACGGGATCGACGGCAGCGGCTGCGCCCGCCGGATCGCCTCGACCGCGGCCTTGTCGAGCACGGCCTGTCCGGAGCTGGTCTTGACCCAGACCTCGAGCAGGGTGCCGTCCCGCTGCATCGAGAACAGCGTCTCGACCGCCCCGTGCAACCGACCGAGCCGCGCCGCGTTCGGATAACGCTGGTAGCGTGCCACGTGACGAAGCAGCGCCTGCTGGAATTTCACGGCGACATTGTTGGGCGGCGCATCGGCCGGCGACGGCGTCGGACGCAGGCTCGGCACGGCCGGCTCCGCCGGCATCGGCTCCCGCGCCGGGGCCGCGGTCTGATTGTCGAGCGGCGGATCGGAGCTCTCCAGCGACACCTCGGTCCGGCTCGCGAGCGTCGCGGTTTGCGGCTGCGACACCGGCGCAACCGGAATCGGCGCAGGCGATGGGCTCGGCAGCAACCGAACCTGGACGATCGAACTCTGCTCCCGGCTCGCCGGTCCAGCCGGCGGCTGCAGCCGGATCCAGTAAATTCCCCCGACGAACAACAGCGCTGCGATCGCCGGCACCAGGAGCAGGCGCAGCACCTCGCCCGAGGTCCACGCGCCCGGATCCTCGGGATGAAACAGCATGGTCATCGGACTTGCGTCGCGTACCCCATCCGCTCCGCTGGTGTCGTTGGCCCTCATTGGAACGATTTCACCCGGATCGCGATCCGCACCGGCTGCGACGCATTCGCGGGCGTGGTTCGGCTGACCGTCAATCCTTGCAGTGCCGCGGTCACGGCGGCATCGCGCTTCTGATCGCCGGTCGAGCGCAACAGCTGGGTGCGCTGGATCGTGCGCGAGGGATCGATCCACAGATCGACAATGAGTTGATAGCTGCCGCCGCGAGACCCGATGTTCTTCTGCAACGCCTTTTGAAGGTCGAGCTGCAGGCTTTCGCTGTAGTCGCGCAGCGCGCCGGTGTCATTGCCGTCACTGCTCGCCCGCACCTGCAACGTGCCGAGCGACAGGTCCGCGGTCGCAAGCGGGCTCGCCGGCGGACGGTCGGCGCGCGAAGCAAGCGTGATGGCATCCGGACGAATGTACTGGACCTTCAGATCGGTTCCCGTCAGCAGCAAATTCAATGCATCCTCGGGCGTGAGGCTGCCTTCGACCGAGGTCGACTTCCGTCCCGTCGCGGAATTGCTCTCATAGAGCACCTGAACGCCGGTGCGTTCGCCATAGGCCTGCAGCGCGCTGGCAAGCTGCTGGGCCGGGATGTTGAATTCGATCGCTGCGGATGCCGCAACGGTGTCGCGCTGCTGCGCGGCAACCGCGCAGATGCCGCCGATCAGGAGCGCAGCACAAATCCCGAACAGATACCGCAACGGTGCGGAGGCTCCCGGAGCGTCAGCGCCAATCGCAGCGCTTGCGCGTGCACCATGTGATCCAACTGCCGTCATAACCTTGCTTCGGCCCAAAGTGACCGCGGGTGAAATCGGCCAGCATGTCTGTGCGGGTTGGCCATCCGGCCAACGAGCCTGCGTTCTTATATCTGGAATGTGACGGCCGTCTAACTGGCAGCAACATCGGCCGGAGCGCCCGGAATTTGTGCTGACCTTTCAGCGCGAAAAGTTCCCGAACGGCGCCGGAGCGGCGCCGGGCGCAGGGCAAGCGACGCGGCGCCGGTCAAAAAACGAGCGAGCGCTCTCTCAGAAAATTTGATCATCCCCCTTTTCCGGACGGCGGTTCGTGGGCTAGGAATTGAGCAAGGGCGCAAAGCCCGGCCCGGAACCAATGAAATGGTCCGGGGATATAGCTAGGGAGGCAACGTGGGTCTCGCGCGTCAGCGGCCGGGGACGAATGCGTTCGCGATGGACGTGCTTTGCGCACGCATCCTCGAACGTCATCGCGATTCCATCCGGGTCCAGAAGCCGCATCTCGCCGTTCCGAACCTCACGCGCATCATCGGCGCCACGCTCACGCTTTCCAACAAGCACGGCTTTCACGCCACCACGCTGCGTCAGCTCGCAGAGGCCTCCGGCCTCAGCATGGGCGGCCTCTATACCTATTTCGACAGCAAGCCGACGCTGCTGTCGATGATCCTCGGCGAGGTCGCCGAAACGGCCGCCGAGGTCCTCACCGCTCCGCCCGCCAGCGTGAAGCAGGATGCGCGCAAGCATCTGCACTGGATCATCGCCACCCACGTTCGCATGAGCGAGGCGATGCAGCCCTGGTTCGTGTTCTCCTTCATGGAAGCGAAGTCATTTCCGCCCGCGGAGCGCCAGCGCGCCATCGAGATGGAGGTGATGACCGAGAAGATCATCGCCGACGTCCTGAAGCAGGGCGTCGCCAGCGGGGTGTTCGCCGTCGACCAGGTCACGCTGACGGCCTCGCTGATCAAGCCGCTGCTGCAGGACTGGTACGTCAAGCGCGCGAAGTACCGCCGACGCGGCACCTCGATCGAGGCCTACATCAACGCCGTCGGCGCCTTCGTCGACGCCGCGGTCGCCGGCAGGACGCGGCCCGGCCGCGTCGCGACCGGCTCCCGCACGAGATCCAGGCCGACGGCGCAGCCATAGAAGCAGGAAGGACGAGGCAATGAAGCGATTGCGGTTCAATCAACAGGAGATCGTCTTCGCCGTCTTCGCCGTGCTGTTTCTGGCGTTCTCGATTTTCCTGCGCGGCTTTCTGACACCGGAGAACATGCTGACGCTGCTGCAGAACGTGGCGGTGCTCGGCATCCTCGGGCTTGCCATGGCGCTGGTCGTGATCGGCCGCGGCATCGACATCTCGCTGATTGCAGCGCTCGCGGTGCCTCCGGGGCTCGTGCTGCAGATGGTGCAGAACGGCCACTCGCTGCCGGCCTCGCTCGCGACCGCCGTGCTGCTCACGATCGCGTTCGGCCTGGTCAATGGCTGGCTGATCGCCTACGCCGAGGTCCCTTCGCTGTTTGCGACGCTGGCGACCGGCCTGCTGCTCGCGGGCCTCGGACAGGCCGCGCTGTTTCAGCTCGACGTCGTGCAGTGGAGCGACGGCATGAAGGGATTCGAGCGGCTCGGGCAAGGCACCATCGCTGGTATCCCGACCTCGATCGTGATGTTTGCGATCGCCTGCGTCGTGGTCGCCTTCCTGCTGCGCCAGACGCGCTGGGGCGCCTATATCTACGCGATCGGCGACAATCCCTATGCGGCCCGCGTCACCGGCATTCCCTCGCGGCCGATCATCGTGCTGCAATATGTCGTCGCGGCGCTGATCGGCTGCTTTGCAGGCCTGGTGATGGCGGCGTCGGTCAACTCGATGCCGACCCGCGTCTTCAATTCGACCCTGATCTACGACGTCATTCTCGTCGTCGTGCTCGGCGGCATCGGCCTGTCGGGCGGCCGTGGCGGCGTGCTCAACGTCATCATCGGAACGCTGCTGATCGGCACCATGCTGAACGGCATGACCATCATGGACATCTCCTATGCCGGACAAAATCTCGTCAAAGGTGTCGTCCTGCTGCTCGCCGTCATCACGGACTCATTCCTGAATCCGCGCAACGAAGAAACGGCACAGCAGGGCGACATCTGAACCAAGCCACAATAAAGATCAATCACGACCAAGGAGGAAGCAATGAAATACGCTGTCAGGACTGCCAAGGTGATCGCCGCAGCGCTCGGGCTCGCGACCATCGCCGCCCCGGCTCTGGCCCAGCAGGGCCTCGACGAGCCGTTCCAGAAGCCGTTCAAGGAGGCGCTCGCCGGCAAGACGGTGGCCTACGTTCCGGTCGCCATGAACTTCGACCTCACCGAGGGCTGGTACGCCGGCATGAAGAAGGAGCTCGAGCCCCTCGGCGTCAAGTTCGAGATCCGCGATCCCAACTGGAACACCAATGCCGGCGCGCAGGCGGTGACCTCGTTGATCTCGGAGAAGCCGGCCGTGATGGTGATCCACAATCCGGACGTGCAGACCTACGCCAAGCTGCTGCAGCGCGCCGAGAACGAAGGCATCTACGTCATCCAGATCAACATGGGGTCGGCCTATCGCTCGTCGGCCTTCGTCGGCGCCAATTGGATCGAGATCGGCGAGAAGGACACTGAAGCCGTGGTCAAGGCGTGCCAGGGCAAGTCGAACAAGATCGCCATCGTGCAGGGCGCGCTGTCGGCCGCCGCCAGCGCCTACACGCTCAAGGGCGTCGAGAACGTGCTCGCCAAGCATCCGGAGATCAAGGTGGTCTCGAGCCAGGCCGCCGACTGGGATGCCGCAAAGGCCAAGGCGATCACCCAGACAGTGCTGAAGCAGAATCCCGATCTCTGCGGCATCGTCGGCTTCTGGGACGGCATGGACATCGGCACCGCCGCCGCGGTGAAGGAAGCCGGTCTGACCGGCAAGGTGTTCGTCGCCACCTCCGGCGGCGGCGAGCGCAAGGGCGCCTGTGAGCTCGTGAAGTCCGGCGCCTTCGACCTCAATTTGAGCTACGACGTACCGACCCAGGCTGCGCAGATGGCAGGCACCATCAAATGGCTGCTGTCGTCCGGCGCCAAGGCCGGCTCGATCAAGGGTTCGGAATACACCACCCTGATTCCGATCACCAAGGAGAACGCGGACAGCCAGACCGCGTGCTGGAATCTCAGTGACCTGAAGAAATAGCCCGGCCACATCCGCTTGACGTCCCGGGCGCGCTCCGCCCGGGACGTCGATCTCCTGAAATCGAACGCCTTGCTGGAATGCCGATGCGCGATACCCTGACGAGCCTGCGTTACCGCTATTGGCCGGATCATCTCCTCGGCGAGATCCTGTCCAAGCGTTGGACCGAGACCGCCATTCCGGTGATCCTGCTTTTGATCGTCGGCTTCGCGCTCAGCCGCTCCATCGATCACTTCCTGTCGCCGGCGAGCCTTGCCGACACTGCGCGGCAGGCCGGCGAGATCGGCTTCATCGGGCTTGGCATGGCGCTGGTGGTCATCGTCGGCGGCATCGATCTGTCAGTCGGCTCGATCTTCGCGCTGACGGATTTCTGCGCGCTCTATCTGCTCGACGTGCTGAACTGGCCGGTGCCTGCGGTGGTGGTCGCCACCCTCGCCTGCGGCGCACTGCTCGGCGCCGTCAACGGCGTCCTGATCGGATACTTAAGGCTGCGCGCCTTCATCACCACGCTGATCACCCTGATCATCTACCGTTCGGCATTCGATCTCCTGATCCAGCGTTACTCCAATTCGATTGCCGCAGCCTTCCCCGACATCCCGTCGTGGAATTTCATCGGCGGCGGCGATGTGTTCGGCATTCCGAGCGTCGCGCTCGTCTACATCGCGATCGCGATCTTCGGCCATATCTTCATGACGCGGCTGCGCCCGGGCTGGCACATCACCGCGATCGGCGGCTCGCGCCGCTCGGCCTACAATTCCGGCATTCCGGTTCGCCGCACCATCGCGCTCTGCTACGTTGCGAGCGGCGTGCTGACCAGCATCGCCGCGCTGTTCTTCGCAGCCAGGCTCGGCACCGTCGGCGGCGACATCGGCGTCGGCCTCGAGGTGATCGTGCTGACCGCGACCGTGCTCGGCGGCATCACGCTCGGCGGCGGCAAGGGCTCGGTCGCCAAATCGCTAGTCGGTGTCCTGATTGTGCTCCTGATCACCAACGGCCTGACCACGCTCAATGCCCGCGGCGGCATCAACCGCATGGCGCTCGCAGGCATCCTGCTGGTCGCAGCGATGGTCGACATCCGCTGGCAGAAGAACCGCACCCGCATCATCAGCAAGGTCTATGTCGCGCCGACCTATCACGCGCTGCCGCCGCCCCCGGCCACCGAGATCGGCCAGGGCGGCCCGTTCGAGCAGAATGACAAGCTGCGCGACGTCGAACTGATCGGCCTCGGCCGCATCGAGGCGCCGGAGGACGTGATCCTCGATCGCAACAACAATCTCTACGCCGGCTCGCGCCATGGCGACATCATGCGCTTCTTCGCGCCCGACTATCAGCGCATGGAGGTGTTCGCCCATATCGGCGGCCAGCCGCTCGGCATGGCGTTCGACCGGCAGGACAATCTCTATGTCTGCATCGGCGGCATGGGCCTGTACCGGATCGCGCCCGACGGCACCGTGGAGAAGGCGACCGACGAGACCAATCGCAGCATGCATTCGGTCAATGACGACAGCCGTTTGCGGCTCGCCGACGACCTCGACATCACCGACGACGGCCTGATCTTCTTCTCGGAAGCCACCGTGCGCTACGAGATGGACGAATGGCCGATCGACGGCCTCGAGGCGCGCGGCAACGGCCGCATCATCTGCTACGATACCAAGACCGGCGCCACCCATACGGCGCTGCGCGGCCTCAAATTCCCCAACGGCATCTGCGTCGCCAGCGACGGCCAGTCGATCCTGTTCGCCGAAACCTTCGGCTGCTCGATCAAGCGGCTGTGGTTCGCAGGGCCGAAGAAGGGCCAGGTCGAGGTGGTGATGGACAATCTGCCGGGCTATCCCGACAACATCAACCTCGCCTCCGACGGCAATTACTGGCTGGCGCTGGTCGGCATGCGCAGCCCCTCGCTCGACCTCGCCTGGAAGATGCCGGGCTTCCGCCGCCGCATGGCCAAGCGCGTCCCGGTCGACGAATGGCTGTTCCCGAACATCAACACCGGCTGCGTCGTCAAGTTCAACGAGCAGGGCAAGATCCTCGAATCGTTCTGGGACCTGCGCGGCGAGAACCATCCGATGATCACCTCGATGCGCGAGCATCGCGGCTATCTCTATCTCGGTGGCATCATGAACAACCGGATCGGCCGCTACAAGCTGACCAACGCGGACCCGAACTACGTGCAGTATGACAAGCGTTGGGGGAAAGCGTCGTGATCGCGGCCGTCAGGGAATTCGCCAACCGCTTCCTCGGCCGCGGCGAGGCCACCATCACCGTGCCGTCGTTCGACGGCGCGCTCAAGCCGAACCAGAAACTGGAGGCCGCGACCACCTTGCTTGAGTGCGAGGCGCCCGAAGATCTCGCAACCGACGGCCGCAACCTCTATGTCGCCGACGGCCGGCGTCTGCTGCGCCTCGACGGCAGCACCGCGACCGAGGTACGCGGCTTCGAGCAGCCGATCTCGGCGCTGTGTGCGCTCGCCGACGGCGGCCTCGCGGTCGCGCTCGGCGGCCGCGAGGTGCGCCTCTATGCCAATCCCTCATCGGGCGAGCCTGATGTGACGTTCACCGACGCCGCCTTCAATGCAATCAACGCACTGTCGCTGGCGGACGATGGAGCCTTGATCGCAACCGACGGCTCGACGAGCTGCGGCGTCGACGATTGGGCGCGCGACCTGATGGAGCTCAACCGCAGCGGCCGTGTATTCCGGCTCGATCCCAAGTCACGCTCGGTGAAGCCGCTGGCCTCGAAGCTCGGCTATGCCTTCGGCGCCTGCGCGCGCGGCGATGGCGTCCTGGTCAGCGAGAGCTGGCGGCATCGTCTCGTGCTTGTTGCGGATGGCAGGCCGCCGCAGATCGTGCTCGGCCACCTCCCTGTCTATCCGTCGCGACTGTCGAAGGCCGCGGGCGGCGGCTATTGGCTCACGGCGTTCACCGCGCGCACCCAGCTGATCGAATTCGTGCTGCGCGAGCCGGCCTACCGGCGCCGCATGATGGCCGAGATCGACCCGGCCTATTGGGTGGCGCCGCGGCTGCGCTCGGGCTTCTCGTTCAAGGAGCCGATGCAGGGCGCGCACATCAAGACCATGGGCGTGATCAAGCCGTGGGCGCCGCCGCGCTCCTACGGCCTCGTGATCCGGCTCGGCGAAGACGGCAAGCCGCTCTATTCGCTGCATAGCCGGGTCGACGGCGTCAATCACGGCGTCGTCGCGGCGCTCGAACTCGGCAGCGACCTTGTGCTGATCGCCAAGGGACCGGGCCGCGTGCTGAAACTGCCCCTCGCCGGGCTTGCCGAGGAGACAGGCTCATGAGCGACACCGTGCTGTCCCTGCGCAAGGCTACCAAGCTCTACGCCGGCGTGCCCGCCATCGAGGGCGTCGACTTCGACCTGCGCCGCGGCGAGATCCACGCGCTGGTCGGCGAGAACGGCGCCGGCAAGTCGACGCTGACCAAGGTGATGGCCGGCGTCGTGACGTTGACGTCGGGCAGCATGACGGTCGACGGCTCCGACGTCGCGCCGCGCACGCCGCTCGAGGCCCGCAATCTCGGCATCGCCATGGTGTTCCAGGAGAACAGCCTGGTGCCGACCATGACCGTGGCGCAGAACCTGTTTCTCGGGCAGGAGAAATTCTACAACCGGCTGCGCGGCATCTACATCGCCGCCCAGCAATTCCTGCAATCGCTGAATTTCGACGTGACGCCGACCGCGACCGTGAGCGGGCTCGGCGCGGCCAAGAAGCAGATGGTTGAGATCGCGCGCGCGGTCCTGCACAAGGCCAAGGTCATCATTTTCGACGAGCCGACCGCATCGCTGACGCCGGAAGAGAAGAAATATTTCTTCGACCTCGTCCGTGACCTCAAGAAGCGCGGCGTCTCGATCGTCTTCATCTCGCACGCGCTGGAAGAGGCCCTGCTGCTCGCCGACCGGATCACCGTGCTGCGCGACGGCAAGCACGTCGTCACCGACGATGCGGCGAAATTCGATCGCGCCGCGATCGTGCAGGCGATGGTCGGACGCGACCTCTCCAACACGCTGTACGGCGCCAGGAAGTCAAGTGTCCGGCCCGCCGGGGCGCGCGT
>DASVOL010000381.1:0-10360 GCA_036383375.1 Bradyrhizobium sp.
ATCGCCACGGCAAGCTGGACGTCGTCGAGCGCGTAAGCCTGGGCGCGATCGGTCTCCAGCATCAGGAACGCCTCGGCCTGGTCCTTGGCCGGCTGAACGTTGATGCCGAGCTTGCGTTCGGTATTGACCTTGACGAGCTGCGTCAGGTTCACTGAGCCCGCAACGGCGGTCACCGACTTGCCCTTGAGGTCGTCGATCGTGTTGATGCCGGACGATTTCTTGGCGGCGAAGCGCGTCGCGCTCAGGAAGTGCGAGTTGGTGAAGGTCACCTGCTTCTGGCGCTCGGCGCTGTTGGTGGTCGCCGAGCAGTGCAGGTCGATGGTGCCGTTGACCATCAGCGGGATGCGGTTCGACGAGGTCACGGGGAGATAGTCGACTGCGATCTCGGGCATGCCCAGCTCCTTCTTCACGGCATCGACGATCTTGAGGCAGATATCGAGCGCGAAGCCGATCGGCCGCTGGTTGTCGTCGAGATAGCTGAAGGGAACGGAAGCCTCCTGAAATCCCAGCGTGACCTTTTTGGTTTCCTTGATCTTCTGCAGCGTGCCCGACAGCTCCTCGGCTGCCACGGGGCTGGCGGCGAGCGTGAGAGCGAAAAGGATGGCGGGCAAACGCATCGGTGGCTCCTGTGCGGTGATCGGATGGGGTGATAGCCCAACACACAGGCCCGGCGATAGAAGATGATGTGTCTATCAGCTATCGCGCTTTGCGATGGTCCGGAACGCTACTGCTGCGCCCCAGCCGCCAGCAGGCGGTCGCCGACCAGGTGAACCGCGCCGCGGCTCCAGGAATAATCGGCGCCCATCCGCAACCCGCTGTCGCCGCGTGAGACGACCGCGCCGCTGCGGGCATCGCGCACCTGGAAGCCGACCGTGTATTCGGTCCGGCTGACCCGCCTGATCACGCCGATCAGCGATTGATCGGCGCCGAGCCCTTGTGCGATCGCCGCCTCGCAGCCGTCGCAGTCGCGCAGCGTCCGCGCCTTGACGGGAGCGGCTATTGCGCCGGCGGTATCGACCAGGCGGTAGCGGCCCGATTGCGCAAGCCGGTCGCGGACGTCCCTTGTGACATCGGCCAAGGTGGCGGCATCCGAGCCGGCAAGGCCGGACGACGGCGCCGCGGAATTGTCCTCGAGCTCGAACTCGAACACGGCGAGCCCGATCGGCGCCGCGGCGGCGGTCTCCGCCGTCGGCAGCGCAACGGCGAGCGCGGCGCGCACCTCACGCGACACGAACATCCGCGCATGGTCCCATGCCTCGTCATTGTCGCCGCGAAACGTGTAGAGCTTCTCGTACAGCACGCGGCTCGCCTCGGCATCGATGACGGCCACCTTGGCCCACTGGATCAGCGTGCTCATCTTCTGCACGCCGCCGATCACCTTGATCCGGGCCTCGCCTGCGGGCGCCGTGGGCGCGACCAGACGATAGCGCGGCTCCGCGGCGACATCGGCGCGCAGCGCAGCCATGAACGCATCCAGCCGCTTCTGATGGATGGCGGTCTGGTCGATCACCTCGCCCGAGGTGTCGACATAGCTGAAGTCATCGACGCTGACGCCAAGCGGGGGCGCCACGGTCGCACCGGTCTCGGCGCGTAGCGGACAAGATCCGGCCAGAAGGCCGATCAACGCAAGGACATGCAAGACGAGGCGGGACTGGCGCATGATCTGGGCCTTTCAGTGCTGGTGCGGGTCGGTCAAAGCCTAGGCCGGCCAGCCGCCGCGCCGCAGCGGAACGCCTCCCGGCCGCTGCCGGGAAAATTTCACGACCGTGGTCCGCACCCAAGGCAGTGCTTCTCGACGCTTCCGTTCTGCCGTTTAATGGGCATGACGGCCCTGCCCGCGAACTGCGCACTGAGGCTCGTCTGCGACCTCTGAGGACACGCCGATGCGCAATTGGTCCGGAAGCGATCTGAAGCTGCGGCTGACGTTGCGTGTGGCTGCGGTATCGATGCTCTGCTTCGCAGCGATCTCCGGCTACTTCCTGATCGAGGCCGACCGCTCGGTGCGCTCCAGGATTGCTGCGGTTGCCGATGTCGCCGCCAGGACGCTGGAGCTGCAGCAGAGCAAGATCCAGTGGCTGAACAACCCACGCTCCGATTTCCCCGATCTCGAGGGCGTTGCCGGCTCGGTCATGGCGCCCGGCCTGTGCCTCGCGTTTCGCAGCAACACCGGCGAGATCAGCCAGCGCTTCTGCGGCGGCACGCAGACCGATACGGCCGCCCCGCCGCAGGCCTTTGCGGCGCTCTATCGCCGCCTGTTCGATCCGGGCCGGGAGGCCGTGCGCCCGGTGATTTCGCGCGGCCAGGCGATCGGCGAGGCCGTGGTCTGGGTCGATCCGGCAGTGCTGACGGCCGAGGCCTGGCACGACGCCGGCCGGCTGATGGCGGTGCTCATGATCGCGCTGCCGCTGCTTTGTGCGTTGGTCTATGCGGCGCTGGCGCGCGCGCTGCGTCCGACGCGGCTGATCCGCGACGGACTCGAGCGGATCGCCGCAGGCGACCTCGCCGCGCGGCTGCCGCCGTTCGATCTCGCCGAATTGTCCGCGATCGGCGACGTGTTCAACCATCTCGCCGAACGTCTCGCCATTGCGCTGTCCGACCGCAACGCGCTGACCCAGAAACTGATCGTGGTGCAGGACGAGGAGCGCCGGCATCTGGCGCGCGAGTTGCATGACGAGTTCGGGCAATCGCTGGCCGCGATCCGCGCACTCGCCGCCTCGGCGCGCCTGACCGCGGTCCAGGATTGCCCGCCCTTGCTCGCCGAATGCGACGGCATCGCGCGGACTGCGAGCGACATGATGGAGACGTTGCGCGGCGCCCTCCTCAGGTTGCGCCCGCCTGATGTCGACGAACTCGGCCTTGCGGCCAGCCTGGAGGGCCTGATCGCCGGCTGGAACAGCCGGAGCCGGGGACGTCAGCGGTTCGAGATCGCCATCTCGGGATCGTTCGAGCACATCCCCGCCTCCACCGGCGCCAACCTCTATCGCATCGTGCAGGAGGCGCTCACCAACGCCGCCAAGCACGCCGGCGCCACGCGCGTCACGCTGCGGCTTGAGATGCGCGAGACGGCTTCAGCCGCCGGCAGCGAAATCGTGCTCGCGATCGACGATGACGGCAGGCCCGGCGATCCCCAGGGCGATCCTCAGGTGAGGTCCGGCATGGGCCTGCTCGGGATGCGCGAACGGGTCGCCTCGCTCGGCGGGCGGCTGAGCTTCGAGGCCGGACAGTCCAGCGGCGCTTCGCTCCGTGTGATCGTGCCCGCCACGGCCGGCCGAGAGACCGCATTTGTGGAGCGCGCGGCGTGAGCACGACGGCGCGAACCATCATGTTGGTCGACGACCACGCCGTCGTTCGGGAGGGCTACCGGGCGATGCTGCAGAAGCAGCCGGGCCTCGCCGTCGTCGCCGAAGCCTCCGACGGCGTCGAGGCCTACCGCCTCTACAAGGAGACCGCGCCTGACCTCGTCATCATGGACCTGTCGATGCCCGGCATCGGCGGCATCGAGGCCATCCGGCGCCTCAGGCAGTGGGACAAGCACGCCAAGATCCTGGTGTTCACCATGCACCAGAACGCAGCCTTCGCCGTGCAGGCGATCCGCGCCGGCGCGAGCGGCTACGTCACCAAGACCAGCCCGCCGGAGACGCTGGTGCATGCCGTGATGGAAGCGCTGTCGGGCAAGATCGCGATCAGCCCGGACATCGACCACGAACTCGCGCTCAGCCACCTCGCCGGCGAGAGCGCCGCCGCCGACCTGCTGACCGCGCGGGAATTCGAGGTGCTGCGCATGCTGCTCGCCGAAAAGACCACCGACGAGATCGCTGAGGCGCTGCATCTCAGCCCCAAGACGGTCGCGAACCTGCATTCCCTGATCAAGGACAAGCTCGGCGTCGGCACGGACATCGAGCTGGTCCGCCTCGCGCTGCGCCAGGGCATCCTGACGCAGATCGAGCTGAGCCAACGGTGAGTCTGCACACCGAATGACGGAGGCTGCGCCGCCCGCGACCGCGCCGCCGACCCCACCACGACCGGCCGCTCAAGTCCGGGAAAGTTTCGCGTAGCGGTCGCTCCTTCGTCGTGGCGATGCTCGTCCCGTCATCCTGAGGTGCGAGCGGAGCGAGCCTCGAAGGATGCACGGCCGCAGCTGGGCCGTCGATCCTTCGGGACGCCGCTTCGCGGTCGCTTCATCGCGATGCTGCTTGAACATCATGCCGGCGGCGCTGCCGTTCTGGCTGTCGCCGGACCAGGTTGCGGTCGCGCCGATCTCGCGCGATCATTCCGATTACGCGGCCAGGGTTCTCGATGCGCTCGAAGCTCAAGGCATCAGAGGCGTTCTGTTCGCCGGCGCCGACACGCTGTCACGACGGATCGTTGCCGCGCATGAGGCGAGTGTTCCTGTGGTGGCCATCGTCGGGCAGCTTGAAGTGCAACAAGGCACCGTGAGCCTCCGCGAGCGCGCCGGGGCCGTTTCCGTTCTGCCGTTGGCTGACGCGATCCGGGCGCTTCGACGGCGTGCTCGTCCGGGCCAGGACACCGAGTGAACTCGCTGCGCATTGCCCGCCGTGCCTGGAACTCCGCGGCCCAAACAAAGGGCCCCAGCGAGGGGGTACACGCTGAGGCCAGAACAACTTGGTCACGCTATCCTAGACCTCGCGCCGATAATTTCCTTCGCTCCTTCGGAGTACCGGAATCATACGGAGCCGATGACTGAACCTTATTGCTCTCTCGCGCGTATCCATGACGTCAGGATTTTGCCATTCCTCCTGGGGCTAGAACCAACGCCGTCCGTCGTATTTCAATGCGGGCGGCGTTGCGCGTTTCTGGCCACCGATGAGAGGAGACCCAGCGCGCCCGCGCAGCTGACACTGGTCCGAGTTCCCGGGTAGGAACCGGAACGGATATCAGCCGACGTGAGTTGGGCCATAGGATTTTGAAGGATGGAGCGTCATCGCCGTGAGCCGAAAAACTCTGCAAGCACGTTCGGAGCAGGCGCTCGTCGTCGTCATTCTCAGCACCGGCGCGCTGATCGCCTACCTCGGCCTGGCGCTTTCCAGGATGTGAGAGAGCTGCCCGTCAGCCAGGTCGCTGCGCAACGAAAGCCCGTAAGGCCCAATCACTGAACGAGATGCAGGCCTCGGACAATACATGCGCGAGAACACCGACGCATGACTCACAACTGGAGCAACAAATTCGGTGTCGTCCCTGCAAAGGCCGGGACCCATAACCACCGAAGGTGATTGTTGCGCGACGCTGGGGCCACAGCCCTCCTTTACAACACGACCCTGTGGTTATGGGTCCCTGCTTTCGCAGGGACGACGATTAGGGAGACCTCGAGTTCGCTCTATTGCCGTCGCCCTGAGGAGCGGAATTGAAAGTTTGGCCGTGGCCTTGGGCCTGCTTTCGCAGGGACGACACCCTGCCCCCGTCGTCGCATGCCTGCCGCACCAATCGGGGACATTGCCGCCCGCCCGCAATTTTCGTACACGGTTCCACGCAATGACCTCGCAACTCTCCCCCGATTCCGTCGACGTTCTGCTGTTCGATATCGGCCGCGTCGTGCTCGACATCGACTTCGAGAAGGTGATGGCGCAATGGGCGCGGCATGCCGGCTGCGCGCCGGCCGAGCTCGCCACACGCTTTGTGGTCGACGACAGCTTCAAGCATCACGAGATCGGCCGGATCGACGACGCGGCGTTCTTCGCAAACCTGCGCCGGACGCTCGGCATCGACATCACCGACGCCCAGTTCCTCGAAGGCTGGAATGCGATCTTCACCGGCGAGATGCCGGGGATCGCGCCCCTGCTCGCGACCGCCGCGAGGCGGATGCCGCTCTACGCCTTCTCCAACACCAATCCGGCCCATGTCGCGCATTTCTCGGCCATCCATGCCGAGCTGCTCAGCCATTTCCGCACCGTCTTCCTGTCCTCGACGATCGGCTTTCGCAAACCCGACGCCGAGGCCTACGATCATGTGGTAGAAGCCATCGGCGTGCCGGCGTCGCGGATCCTGTTCTTCGACGACCTGGCCGCCAATATCGAAGGCGCGCGGGCGCGCGGCCTTCATGCCATCCACGTGACATCGACGGATGACGTGGCAAGGGCTCTGACCGCACTTGGTATTTGATTAGGAATTGAGGAGCTCTGAGCGTGGCCCTGATGCCGGTTGCCGATGCCCTGTCCGCCGTCCTCGCCGGCGCCGACCCGCTGCCGGAGGAGATGGTCGCGCTCGATGCCGCCTACCACCGCACCCTGGCGCGCGACCTTGCCGCGCGCCGCACCCAGCCGCCGCAGCCGATGTCGGCGATGGACGGCTATGCGGTGCGCGCCGCCGACGCCGGTGATCTGAAGGCCCGGCTCAAGGTGATCGGCGAAGTCGCCGCCGGCCGGCCGTTCGAGCGCACGGTAGGCCCGGGCGAAGCGGTGCGGATCTTCACCGGCGGCGTGATCCCCGATGGGGCCAATGCGGTCATCATCCAGGAAGACACCGCAGTCGACGGCGACCACATCACGATCACCGAGCCGGCTGCCGCCGGGCGGCACATCCGGCCGGCCGGCGTCGACTTCCGTGAAGGCGACGTGCTGCTTTCCGCCGGCAGCCGCCTCTCCGACCGCGCGCTGTCGCTGGCGGCCGCCATGAACTATCCGGACCTTGCGGTGCACCGCCGCCCGAAGGTCGCGGTGCTGGCGACCGGCGACGAGTTGGTGATGCCGGGCTCGGAGCCCGGCCCCGGCCAGATCGTCTATTCCAACGGCTATGCGCTGCGGGCACTGGCGCGCGCCGAAGGCGCTGACACCGTCGATCTCGGGATTGCCGCCGACACCGTGCAGGCCACCACAGCCGGCATCCGCCGGGCGCGCGAGACCGGCGCCGACATCCTGATCACGACCGGCGGCGCCTCGGTCGGCGACCACGATTTGGTCAAGCAGTCGCTTGAGGCCGAGGGCGTCGAGATGACGTTCTGGCGGATCGCGATGCGGCCCGGCAAGCCGATGATGCATGGCCGGTTAGGGGCGATGCGGGTGATCGGCCTGCCCGGCAATCCGGTGTCCTCCTATGTCTGCGCCTTCCTGTTTCTGGTGCCGTTGATTCGGGCGCTGAGCGGCCGAAAGACGGTCCATCATGCCCGCACCAGCGCATTGCTCGGCCGCGACCTCGCCGCCAACGACCAGCGCGAGGACTATCTGCGCGCGCGCCTCGAGGCGCGCGAAGACGGCACGCTGATCGCAACGCCCGTCATGCAGCAGGACTCATCCCTGCTCGGGAATCTCGCTGCGGCACGGGCACTTCTCGTGCGTTCGCCGTTTGCGCCCGCCGCCGCCAAAGGCAGCGAATGCGAGATCCTGACACTGCCCGAGTGACGGCGCAGACCGCATCGCTTGAGCGCTTGCCTGTTACGTTCACCGGAAATTAAGTGGTTGCGGAACACATATCGAACATATAGTGTCCGTTCATGATTTGTTTCGAGTACTGGTGTCTACAAACGGGAGACCATCCAGGAAGCGCTTGTACTGAGCACCGCGCTCCTGAGGTCAGGTCCCGCCTGCAGGCCCACCTGAAGAGTCTCGGAATCGAACGACGCTACCAACCGGGGGAATACTCGAGATGCTCACGCGCAAACAGTACGAACTACTGCGTTTCATCAATGAACGTCTGAAGGAGGCCGGCGTACCGCCCTCGTTCGACGAGATGAAGGATGCGCTCGATCTGCGCTCGAAGTCCGGAATTCACCGCCTGATCACTGCGCTGGAGGAGCGCGGCTTCATCCGCCGCCTGCCCAACCGCGCCCGCGCCATCGAGGTCATCAAGCTGCCCGAGCTCGCGGCCGGCGCCGGCAACGGCCGCCGCGGCTTCACGCCGAGTGTGATCGAAGGCACCCTCGGCAAGCGCACCAGCTCGCCGCCGATCGCCGAGGACGACGGCAACCGTCCGGTCGCGGTCCCGGTGATGGGCCGGATCGCCGCCGGTACGCCGATCGAGGCGCTGCAGACCCGCAGCCACACCATCAGCGTACCGCCCGACATGCTCGGCGCTGGCGAGCACTATGCGCTGGAGGTGCGCGGCGACTCGATGGTCGACGCCGGCATTCTCGACGGCGACATGGCGCTGATCCAGCGCAACGACGTCGCCAACACCGGCGACATCGTGGTGGCACTGATCGACGAGGAGGAAGCCACCCTGAAGCGCTTCCGCCGCCGCGGCGCATCGATCGCGTTGGAGCCGGCCAACACCGCCTATGAGGTGCGCATCCTGCCGCCGAACCGGGTCCGCATCCAGGGCAAGCTGATCGGCCTCTATCGCAAGTACTGAGATTCAAATTGTTGCGGCGGCGAGGAACGAGCAACACATCGGATCGTTCCTTGCATGATAGCGTAACGTGCTGTTTGCCCGATGCGCTCCGATACCTCTCACGCAGCGTCGCGTGTTTGTGATCGGGGGCGTTGGGCGACCAGTCGTACAATCGCCCAGAAACGAGGAGACACTCGTTCGCTATCGTCCACTCTGGTAGAGGCCCTATGCCTCAAGGAGAGGCACGGGTCGCTACCCTCGAACAGAGGAGCCATCCGATGTGTGACTATAGTCTGCACGCCGTGGCGTCGCGCCCCGCCATCGTTGGAGAGACGCTGATCACCACGACTTTCCGCGGCACGTCGACCCGCGGCTTTGCTTCGGAGAACGATCCCACTGTCGCGGTCTGCATGCTGCCGGGCACCGAGCTCGCTTTCGCCGAGAACGTTCGCTACGACAGCCGCTGGATCTGGACCAAGACGATGAATTTCCGCGTCGGCGTGTTCAACGAGGTCGAGCCCGACGTTCCCGATCGCCATCACGACGCGGTCGAATTCCCCGACGGCAGCCATGTGCTGGTGACCCAGCTTGTCGAGGGGCAACGCGTCAGCGTGCTGCAATTGCCGGCACTGCATCCGCCGGTCGAGCAGAAGCCGAAGGTTGTGGAGCGGCGGCCCTCCGCATTTACGTCGCTGTTTTTGGGTTGAACGCTTCGTCGCCGCGGAATGAGCTGTCCGGCGGCGGGTGACCTTAAGCGATTCCGAGCGACCCCGGACGCCGGGTTCCGGGGCGCAGCAGGAGATTTGCGTCGGCGCGCGCCTTGGCGCATCATCCGGGCACGGAGGACGTGCACTCACGGAAACCTGCTCAGTGGTCGACAAGGTCACATGGCAAAAGGCTGGACGCGTCACGGAGCCGGGCCGCTACATGTTCCGGTTCGGCTGGCTGACGGTGACGGCTGACGACCTGAAGGTCTGGGAGCAGTTTCCCGAGGCTTCCTTCACCCTGGTCAAGAAGCCCGACGCCGGCCCCGACTCCGACGAGTTCCATCTCGGCCTGTTCGAACTGCCGACCGGCCCCTCGCCCGAAAACGGCTAATGCCCGGCGGCTAATCCTCGCCCTGTACATCGGTCTCGGCCGGCGTCACATCGACGGCGGGCCGCGCCGCCGCCACGGGGGCGCGCAGCGTGGTCTCGCTCTCGCCATCGCCTGGGACCGCCGGCGACCACGGCCGGTCGATCCCGCCGGGCTTGACCGCATCGATGGCGTAGCCGTCCCTGATGCGTCGCAGCATCAGCGCGCCATGGCGCCGCAACCGCTCGGCATCGATCACCGAGGCCGCACAGTCCTTCGGCGCTGGACGTGCGCTCACGATCAGCGCCGCACGCTCACAGTCGTCGGCCAGAGCGTCGGGCCGTGTCGCCAGCGCGACGAAGGCGCCGCCGGGACCTTGCGTCACGCAGCCGCTCGGATCGCAGGAGACGCCCTCGCCGAGTGAGGCGTCTGTGGCGGTCCGCGCATCGGCATCCGCCGCCAGCCACTCCTTGACGAGGAAGGCGTCCTTCGCACCGTGCATCAGATGCAGCCGCCCATCGCCGCCCCGCACCGCGACGTTGCGGCCGTCGGCGGAGACCAGCACGTCCGGCTGCGGCACCCGCACCGCCCAGACCGAGGCGACCACCAGCAGCACCGCGCCCGACCAGCGTAGCGGCGAGCGCAACAGCCCGAGCAGGATGAGGCCGGCGCTTGCCACGACCATCGGTCCGACCCCGAATGCCGCCATCCGGCCGACCGCGCCCGGCAGCGCCGCGACCCATTGCGTCACGAGGATCATCCAGTCGATGCCGAAGCCCATGATCGCCCAGAACACACCGTCGAAGCCGAACGGCATGGCAAGCAGCCCGAGCAGGCCGGCCGGCATCACGACGGCCGACACCACCGGCATCGCCGCGAGGTTCGCCAGCAGCCCGTAAGGCGTCACGCGATGGAAATGAAACGCGGCGTAGGGCGTCGTCGCAAGCCCCGCCACCAGCGAGGCCAGCATCAGCATCGTGAGCTCACGGCCGCCCCACAGCGCAAC
>DASVOL010000382.1:0-3203 GCA_036383375.1 Bradyrhizobium sp.
TGGCGCGCCTATCCCGGCAATCTGTTGAACGTCGCGGTCGAGAAGGGCGAGGTGCAGGCCTTCCTGTCGTCGGACCCGCTGGCCTATCTCTGGCTGAAGGATACGCAGTACAAGGAGGTCGCCTCCAATCTCGACGGCGAGTACCGCGACAAGAGCTGCTGCATCGTCGGCCTGCGCGGCAGTCTGGTGCGGGAAGAGCCGCACGTCGCGCGCGCCATCACCCAGGCGTTGCTCGATGCCGCGATGTTCACCTCGCAGAATCCGGACAAGGCGGCGAAGTCGTTCCAGCCCTATGCGCCGAAGGCGGCGAGTCTCGCCGATCTCGAGGCGATGGCGCGCTACCACACCCATCACCATCATCCGACCGGCGAAGTGCTCAAGCGTGAGCTCAAGGGCTACGCCGACGATCTGAAATCGGTGCAGGTGTTCAAGCAGAGCACCGACACGGCCAAATTCGCGGAGCGGATCTATGTCGACGTATTCAGTGTCTGACACGACGGCCGCCGCCGCGCCGCGCGCGTCGGTCACGTTCTCGAACCTCTCCGGCAGTTACGGCGTTGGCCTCGCCGCGGGCCTCGTTTGGCTCGCGTTCGGGCTGTCATGCCTCTATTGGCCCGATGTCGGCGACTGGTCGCGGACCCAATCGCTCGGCATCGGCGCGATCGTGATCGCGGCCTTCATCCTGTTCGGCACATTCAGCGCCGATTATCTCGGCAGCGCCGGGCAGGCGCTGCGCAAGCGCGCGCCATGGCTGGTGGCGTTCGGCGCGTTCGTCACGCTGTGGGAGGTCGCCACCGCGAAATTCGCCTGGCTGCCGCTGCCGTTCTTCCCGCCGCCGCAGTCGATCCTCGAGGTCTACACCGACGACCTGCCGAAACTGCTCGACAGCGTGTTCGCCTCGATCAAGCTGCAACTCGGCGGCTACATCATCGGCGCGACGATCGGCTTCATCACCGGCGTCTCGATCGGCTGGTCGCAGAAGATCGGCTACTGGGTGCATCCGGTGCTGCGCTTCATCGGTCCGCTGCCGGCCACCGCCTGGCTGCCGATCGCGTTCTTCACTTTCCCGTCGAGCTGGAGCGCCTCGACCTTCCTGATCGCGCTCGCCACCGGCTTCCCGGTGACGGTCTTGACCTGGTCGGGCGTGGCGAGCGTCAGCAGCGCCTATTACGACGTCGCACGCACGCTTGGCGCCAAGCCGTCGTTCCTGGTGCTGAAGGTCGCGATTCCGGCGGCATTGCCGCATGTGTTCGTCGGCCTGTTCATGGGGCTCGGCTCGTCCTTTGCGGTGCTCGTGGTTGCCGAGATGATCGGCGTCAAGGCCGGGCTCGGCTGGTACCTGCACTGGGCGCAGGGCTGGGCAGCCTATGCCAACATGTATGCGGCGCTGATCGTGATGTCGCTGCTCTGCTCCGGCGCGATCACGCTGCTGTTCCGGACGCGTGATCGCCTGCTGGTCTGGCAGAAGGGTGTCGTCAAATGGTAGTGCAATCCGCAGCGGAAGCGATCACCTATCCCGCGGTCGGCGCCGAGCTCGATATCGAAGGCGTCAGCCACGCCTTCGATATCGACGGCGCTGTGCTGCCCGTGCTCGACAATGTCAGCCTTTCGATCGCGCCGGGTGAGTTCGTCGCGCTGCTCGGCCCGTCCGGCTGCGGCAAGTCGACCCTGCTGCGGCTGGTCGCGGGGCTGGAGAAGCCGCGCAGTGGTTCGCTCCGCGAGGATGAAGTCCGCATCACCGGCCCGCATCCGTCGCGCGTCGTCGTGTTCCAGGATCCGACGCTGTTTCCGTGGCGCTCGGTGTGGGACAATGTGGCGCTCGGGCTGGAAGCGCAGGGCATTCTGAAGGCGCAGCGGCACCGCGTCGATGCCGTGATCGAGCTGGTCGGGCTGTCATCGTTCCGCAACGCCTATCCGCACCAGCTCTCCGGCGGCATGGCGCAGCGCGTGGCGCTGGCGCGCGCGCTGGTCAATGATCCGAAGATCCTTGTGCTCGACGAGCCGCTCGGCAAGCTCGATTCGCTGACGCGGATCGCGATGCAGGCCGAGCTCGTGGCGCTATGGCAGCGCAAAGGCTTCACCACGCTGCTGGTCACCCACGACGTCGAGGAGGCGCTGGTGCTCGCCAACCGCGTCATCGTGCTCTCCGATCGCCCGGCGCGGATCAAGGCCGACATCGCGGTCGGGCGGCCATACCCGCGGCATCGCGGCGATCCCTATCTGGCGGAGCTGCGCAAGCAGATCCTCGGCCTGCTCGGGCTGGAGGCGACATGGTGACGACAGCGGCGCGGGAGCTGCCGCCGGCGAACCAGCCTGAATACATCGAGCGCGCGTTGCGGCTCGCTGAGCTGTTTGCCGCGCGTGCCCCCGCGCATGATCGGGACGCCAGCTTTCCCTTCGAGAATTTCGCTGACCTGTCGCGCGAAAACCTGCTGGCGCTGACCGTGCCGGTGGCGCTGGGCGGAGGTGGCGCGGGCGCGCGCGATGCCACGCGCGTGCTCGGCATCATCGGCAAGGCCGATCCGTCGACCGCGCTGGTGCTGTCGATGCATTACATCCAGCATCTGGTGATGGCGCGCAGCACGCGTTGGCCGGCACGTCTGTCGCGCAAGCTCGCCAGGGAGACGGTCGAGGGCGTGGCGCTGATCAATGCGCTCCGCGTCGAGCCCGAGTTGGGCTCGCCCGCGCGCGGCGGCCTGCCGGCGACCACGGCACGCCGCACCGAAACCGGCTGGCGGCTGACCGGCCGCAAGATCTATTCGACCGGCGCACCGATCCTGAAATGGTATTCGGTCTGGGCGAAAACCGACGAGCAGGACGCCCGTGTCGGCTTGTTTCTGGTTCCTGCTGGTTTGCCGGGAACGCGGATCGAGGAGACTTGGGACCATCTTGGCCTCCGCGCCAGCGGCAGCCACACCGTGATCTTCGACGACGTCGTGTTTCCGCTGGACTACGAGATCGACGTCCGCCGGCCCGACGACTGGAAGGTTCCTGACGTCACCCAGGCGACCGTGCATGCGATCTTCGTTGCCGCGATCTATGACGGCATCGCCCGCGCGGCGCGCGACTGGCTGGTCAAGTTCCTGAAGGAGCGGGTGCCGGCCAATCTCGGCGCGCCGCTGGCGACGCTGCCGCGGATGCAGGAGGTCGTCGGCGGCATCGAGGCCCGCCTTGCGGTCAATGCCCGCCTGATCGACAGCTTT
>DASVOL010000383.1:0-5116 GCA_036383375.1 Bradyrhizobium sp.
TGGGCACGCCCGGTCGACCTGTCACGCAGCGGCCGCCAGGCCGGCGCGCGTCTTGGCAAAGGGGACGAAGCCCGGCAACGCCTCGATCCGGCGCAGGAACGCGTTGACGCTGACATAGGCGGAGAGATCGACATTGCCTTCCGGCGCGCTCGACAGATAGCTGTAGAGCGCGACGTCAGCGATCGTCGGCTGCGCGCCGACCAGAAAGTCGCGATCGGCAAGATGGGCTTCGAGCCGCTTCAGCAGAACGTGCGCGCGCGCGATCACGTCGTCCGGATTGAACTTCGCGCCGAACACCGTGATCAGCCGCGCCGCGGCAGGCCCGAAGGCGAGATCGCCGGCCGCAACCGACAGCCAGCGCTGCACCGTCGCGGCACCCTTGGCATCCTGCGGCAGCCAGTCGGTGCGGCCGAACTTGGTCGCGAGATAGACCAGGATCGCGTTGGAGTCGCAAACGATGGTGCCGTCATCGTCGAGCACCGGCACCTGGCCGAACGGATTGAGCGCGAGGAACTCCGGCGTCTTGTGCGCGCCGGACCTGAGGTCGACGTCGACCACCTCGTGCGGAATGCCGAGCAGGGACATGAACAAGCGGGCGCGGTGCGCGTGGCCGGAGAGCGCGAAGTGATAGAGCTTCATGGTGCCGTTCCTGATGTCGTGGACGGGGTTATCCCGACCGAGAGCTCAAGGTGGCCCATTGCACGTCACATTATAATCACTGACGACAGCACTTCATTATTGCGTATTGTGCAATAAATACTTTTCCGTCATGGCCAGGCTTGTCCCGGCCATCCACGTCTCTTCTGCAGCAAAGCAAGACGTGGATGCCCGGGACAAGCCCGGGCATGACGGCGAAACTCGCGGCAGCCCGTCACACCTCGACGATCACGTAATTGTCCTCGATGTGCACCGGAAACGTCTCGGCGACATACGGCCCCTTCTGCAATTCCGCGCCGCTCTCGACCGCAACCGGATAGGAGCGGATCCTGAACCGCTTGGGATCGAACCAGGACTGGCCGTTGCGGATGTCGAATTCCCAGCCGTGCCACGGACAGCGCAGCATCTCGCCGACACGGTCGCGCTGATAGATGCCGGGCTCCGGCGAGGTCAGGCGCGCGACGCAGGCCGCTTTCTCCAGCGGCGCGCCCTCGTGCGGACAGCGATTGAGCAGCGCGAAGAACGCGCCATTGACGTGGAACACGACGATGTCGCGGCCCTCGAGGCCGAACACCTTGTTGCCGCCGGCCGGAATCTCACTGGTGCGCGCGACGATGTGACGGGCCATCTCGATCCTAGAGCTTGTAAACCGCGCGGGCGTTGGCATTGAAGATCTTGCGCCGCTCGGCGTCGGTCAGCGGCGTCTTGAAGGCGTAGCGCGCGTCGTCATAGTCCCAATGCGGATAATCCGACGAGAACAGCAGCCGGTCGATGCCGACCCATTCGATCAGCTGGCGCAGGTGCTTGGCTTCATCCGGCTCGTCGATCGGCTGGGTCGTGAACCAGAAATGCTGCTTCACATATTCGCTCGGCTTGCGCTTCAGATGCGGCACCTCGCTGCGGAAGCGCTCGAAATGCTGATCCATCCGCCACATCGTCGCGGGGATCCAGCCGAAGCCGCCCTCGATGAACACGATCTTCAATTTCGGGAAGCGCTCGGGAACGCCTTCCAGCACGAGGCTCGTGAGGTTCGAGGCCACCGTGTGGGCGTTCGACTGATGCTCCTCGCAATAATAGGACGGCCAGCCGCCGCCGGTCGGCGCATGCCCGCCATAACCGCCGACATGGATGCCCAGCGGCAGATCGAGCTCTTGCGCGCGCTCATAGATCGGCCAGTAGCGGCGGCGGCCGAGCGGCTCGTTGGCGCGCGGCGAGACGTTGATCTGGATGTACTCACCGGTCTTGGCGCAACGGTCGATCTCGGCGAGGCCGAGGTCGGAGCCATCCTGCCCGACCAGGATCGAGGCCTTCAGCCTGGGATCGCGGTGCGCCCAGAAGGCGAGCTGCCAATCGTTGATGGCGCGCTGGATCGCGGCGCCGAATTCCAGGTTCTGCTGCGAGAAGATGAAGAGGTCGAGCACCTGCAGGATGCCGAACTCGACATCGAACGGATCGAGATGCTGCTTGCGCATGAAGTCGAGATCGGAGCCGGGCACGCCGCCGGTCGGCGGCCACGCATCGCGCCGCGCGATCAGCGGCGAGGAGCGCGGATACGGCGTCGTGCCGATATAGGGCGTGCGCAGGTGGCTGCCATACTCCTTCAGATGCTGCTGCCACCGCTTCGGCAGGAACTCGTTGAGGTCGCTGTGCGCATGAATGCTCGGATGAATGTCGCAATCGATGATCTTCAGCCGCGTCGCGGCGGAGGTCTCCTGGTCGAGCATCGGGCGGTCGATGACGTCACTCATGCGATCCTCCATTTTGTTTGGCGCATGATCTATTCGGAAAACCGGGTCCCACTTTTCCGGATCATGCGCGCGAATTACGAGTCGAGTTTCAGACGCGGAAAGGTTTCCAATGGATTATCCTCGCACATCCGCTTGACGATGCTGTCAGGCAAGTAACGCGGGACCGGATCGTCGCCGTCGAACTGCCAATGCGGATAGTCGGACGCAAACAGGAACATCTTGTCGGAGCCGATCTGGTCGATGATGTCGGCAACACCTGTTGCATCCATCGGCGCGTCGAACGGCTGCATGGTGACGCGGAAATGATCGCGGATGATCGCCGCCGGCTCTCGCTCGACCCACGGCACCTCGACGCGGACGCCGCGCCAGGTCTTGTTGGCGCGCCACATGAAGGCCGGCAGCCAGCTGACGCCCGACTCCATCAGCACGACCGTCAATCCCGGATACTTCCCGAACACGCCCTCATAGATCAGGCTCAACGTCTGCGCCTGGAACGCCTGCGCTTCGGCCAGATAGTATTCGTAGCGATAGGACGGCCAGCCGATCGAGCTCGGCGCGCCGCGATAGGCGCTGCCGGCGTGGATCGCGATCGGCAGCCTGTGTTTCTCCGCGGCCTGATAGATCGGCCAGTAGTGCCGCCGCCCGAGCAGCATCTCGCCCTGCGAGGGCACCAGCACCGAGACGAACCTGTTATCGCCGGCGCGGCGCTCGATCTCCTCGACCGCGAGATCCGGCGCCTGGATCGGCACCACGATCGAGGCGCGCAGCCGCGTGTCCCTGGCAAGCCACTCGGCCGCGATCCAGTCGTTGATCGCCTTGCAGAAGTCCGCCGCCATGTAGGGATCGAACACCGCCTGCGCGCCGTAGACGACGTTGCAGATCGCGTGGCTGGCGCCGAGCTGGTCGAACGCGCCGCGCTGCACCATGGCAAGATCGCTGCCGGGCTTGCGGCCGTCGGTCGGCCGCCAGTCGGCACGGCCGGACAGCGGCATCGACGGCGGATAGGAATTGAGGTCGAGGCCGTCGATGGCGCGGCTGACCACCTGTTCCTTCCAGTGATCGCTGAGATAAGGCAGCAGCGTGGTGCGCGTTCCCCCCACCGCGGGATGGATGTCGCAGTCGATGCGCGTGGCCGCCATGGCGTTCCTCGAAGTGAAATTCTTGTCTTGGTTATTGGCGGCACCGCTGCCGCGAAGCGGACTGTGACGCCGATGGCGCGATCGCGCAAGCGGGTCCACGCGGGGCCGCCCTGCCCTGCGCGCGCACCGCCCTCACGCGAAGTTGCGGGATCGCGTGTGAACGGCATCACCCATGCGCGTCGTCAGACATGCTAGCGATTTCGCGTCGCGGAAAGCGCAGCTTCAGGAGACCGGAAATGAGATTGGGCCGATTGACGATCCTCGCATGTTCATTGTCGCTGGCCTCGTCCGCGGCATGGGCCGCGCCCGCGACCACCTCCGGCTCGGTCGCGCTGGCGCTCGCCGGCGTCGTGGCGCCGTACTCGTCGCTACCGGCCAGGGAGAAGAGGGCGGTCGCCGCGTTCTTTGGCGGCGACAGCAATGTCCGCGTCACCAGGAAGATCACCGTCACCGCCGACAAGGTCGTCTGCCGCGCCAGCAATGTGGACATCACCTCGCGCTCCTGCGCGCTGACCTTCGGCAGCAGGCCCCACACCGTGAAGGGCAGCACAGCCAACGCGATCTACGCGACCGTGGCGCTCGCCGGCGTTCCCGGCGACGGCGCCGCCGGGACGATCTACGAAGCGCTGTCGAAATTGTCCTGCACGCTCGATCCCACCGTGATCAAGGACAAGGCCGGCGGCGGCGCCGACTGCAGCTTCGAGCCGGGGAATTAGTTCGGGCTCAAGCTCCGACCACGACGCCCAGCCTGGCGGCCACGCGGCGTGCGGTTTCCTCCCGCTGCGCCGTGATCGTGCGTACGGCCTCGCGCGACTGCTGCAGGATTTCGGCTGGTGCGGTCTCTGGGGTGCCGCTGTCGAACGGCGGCTCCGGCGCATACACCATATAGAGCTGGATCGCGCGCGCGGCATCGTCGCCGCGCAATTCAGCCGCGAGCCGCAATGCGCCATCGATGCCGGCCGTGACTCCGGCGGCAAAGACAAAGCTTCCGTCCACCACCACGCGTTGGTTCACGGGCGTCGCGCCGAAGAACGGCAGCAGATGAAACGACGCCCAATGCGTCGTCGCCCTGCGCCCCCTGAGAAGGCCGGCCGCGCCGCAGATCAGCGCGCCGGTGCAAACCGAGAAGATGCGGCATGCCCCCGCCGCCTGCCGGCTGATCCAGCCGAGCACTTCCGCATCGTCCATCAGGGCTTGCTGACCGAAGCCGCCCGGCACATGGAGCACATCGAGCGGCGGCGCCTCGGCCAGCGTTGCATCCGGCGTCAGCCGCAATCCCTTGATGTCGCGGACGGGCTCGGCGGTCTTGCCGTAGATGCGATAGGTCGAATTCGGAATCCGCGACAGCACCTCGAACGGCCCGGTCAAATCGATTTGATCGACGCCTTCGAACAGCAGTGATCCGATCCGCAAGTGGACATCGTGAGCAATCATCGCACTTCCCTCAAACTTTCTTTGCGCTATGGACAAAGCAAATCTAGCGCGGCACGTTTCGGCGATGACGCCAACCAGCCCACGTTTCTCGCCAAACGGCCGCCGCCTGATCGAAGTGCTGGCTTATCCGGCGGTGCA
>DASVOL010000384.1:0-2867 GCA_036383375.1 Bradyrhizobium sp.
TCTACGCACTGACGGAGCGAGGATTCGAGCTTGTTGCGCTGCTGACCCCGCTGGCCGAGTGGGGAAACAATCTGCTCGCCGAACAGGGCGTTACGTGGCGACCGCCCGAGCCGCGGCGAAGCGCTCAGCACGGCGGCGGCGACGAGACCTACCGGACATCGGGGCACCCGTCCGCGCAGAGCGTGCAACGATAATTGCGTTCGACCGGTTTGCTTACCGATTCCCGCGCCCGGCCGACGTAGAACACCTTGTAGTGGCTCGATCAATCGCCGTCTCGCCAGGCGAGCATCGCCGCTATCCGAGCGCCAGTCGCGCCTGGGGATCATGCCGCGGTTCGCTCGACGGGGCGCGATCGGCTTGTTAAGCCGCGTCCCGCAAGGGCAATTTGAGTCGGGACATGACCGTAGCGATCGAGATGGGACAAACGACGGCCGGCGCATCGGCGGCCATCGATCTCGAGGAGCTATTGGCCACGCGCCTCCTGGTGCAGGGCAATTCGGGTTCCGGCAAGTCTCATCTGCTGCGCCGGCTGCTGGAACAGAGCGCGCCATGGGTGCAGCAGACCATCATCGATCCCGAGGGTGATTTCGTGACCCTGGCCGAGCGATTCGGCCACCTCGTGATCGATGCCGAGGATCATACCGAGCGCAGCCTGCAGGTCGCCGGCGAGCGCGTGCGCATCCATCGTGTCTCCACCGTGCTCAATCTCGAGGGGCTCGACGCCGAGAACCAGATGCGGCGCGCCGCGGCCTTCCTCGGCGGCATGTTCGAGGTTGCCCGCGACCACTGGTATCCGATGCTGGTTGTGGTGGACGAGGCGCAGCTGTTCGCGCCGGCGATCGCGGGCGAAGTTTCCGACGAGGCGCGCAAGCTCTCGCTCGGCGCGATGACCAACCTGATGTGTCGCGGTCGCAAGCGCGGGCTTGCCGGGATCATCGCGACCCAGCGGCTGGCCAAGCTCGCCAAGAATGTCGCCGCCGAAGCATCGAACTTCCTGATGGGCCGGACCTTCCTCGATATCGACATGGCGCGCGCCGCCGACCTGCTCGGCATGGAGCGACGGCAGGCGGAGGCGTTCCGCGACCTGGAGCGCGGACAATTCATGGCGTTGGGACCCGCGCTCTCCCGCCGTCCGCTGGGTCTCCGCATCGGTCCGACCGACACCCAACCACGCAACGCGGCGCCGCGGCTGATGCCGTTGCCTGAAGCAGCACTCGAAGACGCGCGCGCCATCATCCTCGCGGCCCCGCCGCCCGAAACGACGGCCAGGCCGCCGCGCCGCGCGCCGTCGCCCGACCTGCTCAGCCAGTTGATGGCCGCCAAGCCAACAGTCCCAGAGCAAGATCCCGAAACCGCGGAACCGCCGCTCAGCGCCGAGCAGCTGGCCGAGTGGCGTGAGCGGCTGGATCGCATCCTGCGCGCGATCCTCGCCGAGCCCGACGCCGGCTTCCGCGCCATCGGCGTGCTCTATCAGGAGTTCGTGGTCCGCTGCCGGATCGAGGGTCTCGGTGCCGTCGTGCCCGAGTTGACCGATTTCCGCCGCATGCTGACGCGCGCCCGCGCCGGGCTCGGCACCGAGATGGCGGAGGACGACGCGTGGCAGGATGTCTCGCTGCGTGCCGCGATCCTGCCCGAGGACATGCAGGGCGTCTTCATGATGATCGCGCGCGCTGCGAAGGAAGGCTGGCCCTGCCCGAGCGATGCGGCGATCGCCCGCGCCTATGGCACGCACTCGCTGCGCCGCGCCCGGCATTTGCTGACCTACATCGAGGAGCAGGGCCTGATCGTCTGCCAGCTTGACGGGGCCGGCCGGCGGATCGTGACACTCGTCGAGCTCGCCTGGGCCACGGCCGCAGCCGACCCGAATGCCGACGAAGTGCCGGCTGAAGCAGCCTGCAACAGCTCGACTCCGTAATCAGTCGCTGGGCGACGAAAGCATTCGGTCTTGCATGGAATCCCAGAAGCGTCGCAAGACACGAAAAGGCCCGCCGGGAGGCGGGCCTTTTTTCTGCCAGTTGAGGGATCTGGTTGCGGTGGGCCCGCGACAGGCCCACTCAGCCCCTCATCTTCAGGCCTCACGCATGCTGTGGTTGCGCGAGCTGGCTGACCTGCGTCGCCGGCGGATCGACAACCAGGGTGCCGCCATGGCCGTCACTCGAGGTCGTGAAGGTCGAGGCCATGTAGTTGCCGAGCAGCGCAATGCTCGCCGTGACGGTGCCGTCCGTCACCGTGAGCGTTCCGTGCGATGAGTCTCCGCTGAAGCTCGGAGTCTGAACGTTCGCGAAACTGATGTTCGCGAAATCGATCGCGTCCGAACCGGTCATCCCGGCGACGGTTCCGCTAAAGCTCGCGGAATTGTCAAGCTTCAGCGTTCCCGTCGAACCCTGGAACGTTACGGCGGCATTCGACGTCCCGGTCAATTCCAGGGTGCCGCCCGGGACGATGGTGGCGCTGCTCGGACTCTCTCCCGTCACGTTGAACGACTGCCAGGCCCCCCACGCGGTGCCGTCATTCGCCCGGATCCAGAGTTGGTCCGTGCCGGAGCCGGCCTGATAGGTCGCCTGGGCAAGCTGTGCCGCCGTGACGTCGATCTCGGTATTCGCAGGCTCGTTGACTCCGCCGACGTTCCAGCGCCCGTTGGTGTTGGAATCCCACAGCGCATATTTCGTGATGGCATCGCCGTCAGCGTCCGTCGCCGTGACGAGGCTCGCGGCAGCAAAGGTCTGCCCGGAGACCGTCACGACATTGGAGACCGCGACCGTCGGCGCCTGGTTGGTTGCGGTGGCCGTGAACGACTTCCAGCTGCTCCACTCGCTGCCGTCATTGGCCCGCACGTAGAGCGTATCCGACGGCGAGCCGCCGGGGCC
>DASVOL010000385.1:0-2436 GCA_036383375.1 Bradyrhizobium sp.
GCGATCGAACATGTATTTCCTCTCCGTGTTGACGCTCTCTATGTGTCCTTCCGGGTCTTGCTTCTTGATTTGCCGGATGTGGTCTCCGGCTTGGAGGTGGCGAGTGCCTTTGCGGTCACTTCGTCGATGATGAGGCCGTGCAGGATGCCGCTGCGCAGTACGCCGCGCAGCGCGGTCACCTTGGCCGGTCCGCCGGCGATGGCGACGATGCGGTGCTTGCGCAGATCCTGTGCGCTCATCGAGGTGGCGCGGGCCGACAGATCGGTGTCCAGCACGGTGCCGTCGGAACTGAAGAAATGCCCGAGCAGATCGGCGCAGGCGCCGACCCGCTTCAGCTCGGCGACCTCGTCGGGCCGGATCATGCCGCTCGACACCAGAAAGCCGTCGCGGCTGACCTGGCCGATGCCGACGAACAGCAGCGAGGCCTTGCGCGCCAGCGCGAACACGTCGGCGATGCCGAGTTGCTGCATCAGGACGGCGCGATCGGCGACCGAATTGGCGAACACCGGCACCGGCAGCAGATAGGCTTCCGCGCCGGTGCGCTCGGCGAGGCGATGAATCACATCGAACGGATTGGCGGCGAATTTTCGCGTCAATCCGCCGAGCAGCGAGACGAACTGCGCGTCGCGCGCCGCCGTCTGCGGCATCTGCTCGACCACGGCGGCGAGCGTGCGGCCGTGGCCGACGCCGATCACCTTGTCGTCGCCGCGCTCGAGGATCTGGCGCAGGAAGCTCGCGCCTTCCAGCGCCAGCGCCTTCAGCGGCAGGTCGCTCTCGCCGAGATCGGGCGCGACACGGCAGAACGAAAGACCGAAGCGCTGCGTGAGGTCGTTCTCCAGCGCGACGCATTCGGCGACCGGTCCCTCGACGAAAACGCGGATCATGCCCTCGCGGCTGGCGCGCGCGATCAGGCGGTGTGCCTTGGTGCTCTGGATATTCAGGCGGTCGGCGACCTCCGACTGGGTCAGCCCCGCTGCGAAATACAGCCACGCCGCGCGGGTCGCGAGCGACGCCTCGCCGTCGATGATCGGCAGCCTGTCGGGCGGTGTGGCCATGTCCGGAAAAGTCCGCTTGCAAAATTCTTCACGTCCTGCAAAAAATTGCAGAGGCCGAACGGGGCGTCAATCCCCCAAACGTGCTGCAGCGCAACCAACATCGATGCGCGCGCACCAGAGAGCGGTGAGGTCGGATGGGAGGTTTGTATCTCGGCATCGATGTCGGAACCGGCGGCGTCCGCGCCTGTGCGATCGATCCGCAGGCCGGCATCCGCGGCTTCGCTTCAGTCGCGCTGCCTGCACCGCGCGTCGACGGCAACGCCATCGACCAGACACCGGAGCTGTGGTGGCAGGCGGCAGTCGCTGCAATCGGCAAGCTCGGCGAGACCGTCGGTCTCGGCGACATCACGCGCATCGTCGTCGACGGCACCTCGGGGACGTTGCTGCTGGTCGATGCGGCCGGCCGCCCCTGCTCGCCCGGGCTGATGTACAATGATGCGCGCGCCACGCATGAGGCCGCGCGCGTCGCGGCGGTCGCACCGCTCGAGAGCGGCGCGCATGGCGCGAGCAGCGCACTCGCCAAGCTGCTCTACCTGCTGAACCACGGCTATATCGGCGATGCGCGCCACGCCGTTCACCAGGCGGACTGGATCGCGGGCCGGCTCGCGAGCCATCACGGCATCAGCGACGAGAACAACGCGCTGAAGCTCGGTTACGACCCCGTCGCGCGCGCCTGGCCGCCCTGGCTCGACCAGCTCGGCGTGCGCGACGATCTGCTTCCCGAGGTGCTGGAGCCGGGCACGCCATTCGCCGAGCTGGATCCGCAGGTCGCGCGATCGCTGGGACTGCCGCCTACCGCGCAGGTCGCGGCCGGCACCACCGATGGCGTTGCGGCCTTCATCGCGACGCGGGCCGACCAGCCGGGCGATGCCGTCACCTCGCTCGGCACCACGCTGGTGGTGAAGCAGCTTGCGACCCAACCGATCTTCGCGGCCGACCAGGGTGTCTATTCGCACCGGCTCGGCGAACGCTGGCTCGCCGGCGGCGCCTCGAACTCCGGCGGCGCCGCGCTTCTGGTGCATTTCACCGCCGACGAGATGGAGCGCCTGACACCGCAGGTGACGCCGGATGCGCCGACCGGGCTCGACTACTATCCGCTTCCGAAACCCGGCGAACGTTTCCCGATCGCCGATCCACAGCTTGCCGCGCGGATCACGCCGCGCCCGGCGGAAGATTGCCGCTTCTTCCAGGGCCTGCTCGAAGGCATCGCTTCGGTCGAAGCCCTCGCCTACCGGCAGCTAGCGCGGCTCGGCGCACCGCGCCTGCGGCGCGTCATCGGCATCGGCGGCGGCGCCAAGAACGATGCATGGACCAGGATCAGGCACCGCGTGCTCGGCGTCCCGGTCTCGGTCGCCGAACACACGGAAGCAAGCTACGGCGC
>DASVOL010000386.1:0-2243 GCA_036383375.1 Bradyrhizobium sp.
TGAGCGAGCCGACCAGGCCCGAGCTTGCCGATTTCCACCGCAAGAAGCGCGGCGTGCACAAGATGCTGCGCCAGCTCGATCGCGACAGCCGCGAGGCGATGAAGCGGGCGCCCGGCGCGGCGCCGGGTTGAGGTGTTTGCATGCTGCTGAGTTGCGGAGATGCGCTGATCGATTTCCTGCCGTCGCGGACGGCGGACGGGCGCGAGGCCCTGACGCCTGCAGTCGGCGGCTCCTGTCTCAACATCGCAATCGGCAGCGCCCGGCTCGATATTCCGACCGGCTTTGTCGGCGGCATCTCGACCGACACCTTTGGCCGGATGATCGCCGATCATGCCGCGGCTTCCGGCGTCGATCTCAGCCGCGCGACGCGCAGCGACCATCAGGCCACGCTCGCCTTTGCGCGCGTCACCGGCACCGAGACGCAATACGCCTTCTATGACGCAGACACGGCGTCGCGGAACTGGACCTATCGGCGCGAGGCGATCGCGCTTGACGGCATCACATGCCTGCACACCGGCTCGACCACGCTGGTCCACGACAGGGGCGCGGCCGAGACGCTGGCCTTCATCGAAGATGCGCGGGCGACTGTGACGATCTCGCTCGATCCGAATTGCCGGCCGAACCTCGTCAAGGACAAGGACGCCTACCGCGCCCGCATGCTGGCGTTCTGCGGCAAGGCGGATATCGTCAAGATGTCCGACGTCGACTTCGCCTATCTGTTCGGCGACGAGGCCTATGCGGCAAGGGCCGAGGCGCTGCTGTCGAATGGTGTATCGCTGGTCGTCGTCACCCGCGGCAATGATGGCGCCTCTGCTTGGCATCGCGGGGCCGGGCCGATCGAGGTCGCATCGCCGGCCGTAACGGTCGTGGATACGATCGGCGCCGGCGACAGTTTTCAGTCGGCGCTGCTCGCCGCATTGCATCGGCTGGACCGGATCGCGCGGCAGCAACTGCGCGAGATCGGCGCGGCGGAGCTCACACGCGCGCTGTCGTTTGCCTGCAAATGCGCCGCCTTCACCTGCACGCGCGCCGGCGCCGATCCGCCGCGGAGCCGGGAATTGCCTGCCGATTATTGGTAGTTGCTCGGCGACGCAAAGCGGCCGGCGTCACAGCCGCGCGACGACCTTCTCGGCGCTCCTGAGGAAATTTCGGATCAACGGGCTCGAGGAATCGCGCCGCCAGCAGGCCGCGATCTCGATCGCGTCGGTGATGTCGACAAAGCGCCGAAACGCGACGCCAGGCGGCGCGCCGAGTTTCGCGCAAGCCGGCAGGATCGCGAGCCCTTCGCCGGCGAGCACGAGGCTGAGCGCCGAGTGCACGGTCTCCACCCGGCTGACGATCGGCATCACCACCTGATGCCGCCGCAGCATCGCCGACACCGCCGATGAGGTGGGCTGTTCTTCCGGCCGCGGCAGGGCGATCAGCGGGCGTCCCTGCAATCGGCTGACCGGCACCGCAGAGAGGCGGGCGAGCGGCGAGCGCGCCGGCATCGCCAACATCAGCGGCTGGGTGCCGATCTGGGCCACCTGGATTTCCGGATGATGGATCGCCGGCATGCACAAGGCGACGCTGACGGCGCGGTCGAGCAGCAAGGTCTCGCGCGTCGATGCGGAAAGCTCCACGAAATCGAGATCGACGCCGGGAAGCGACCGCCGCAGTTCCGGCACCAGGCGCGGCAGCACCGCGCTCGCCAGCACGAACATGTAGCCGACCGAGAGCCGTCCGCGCTGCCCGGCGGCGATCGCGCGCGCGGCCTCGAATCCTTCCTCGGCCAGCGCCAGCGCCTCGGTCGCTCGCGACAGCAGGGCGAGACCGGCCTCCGTCAAATCCATGCCGCGCGTGCCGCGGCGGAACAGCGGCGTACCGAGCTCGGCCTCGAGCTTGCGAATCTGCACCGACAGCGGCGGCTGCGCCATCCGCAGCCGCTCGGCAGCCTTACCGACGCTGCGCTCTTCAGCCACCGCCACGAAGTAACGAAGCCGACGCAAATCCATAGGCATACCGAAAACGTATGGGTTGGACTTCAAATTCGTATTGGACGCCGAGTTAACATGGGAGGCATTCTGACTGTCAACGCGGTCGAACGTGCTGACCGGCTTTTGGAGAGTGTGCGTCATCATGAGTACAGATCTCTGTCTTCTGCCGGCGACCGAATTGCGCGAGCGCATAGGCGCCAGGGAAATATCTCCCGTCGAGGTGACGGCCGCCGTGCTGGCCCGCGCCGAGCGGCTGCAACCCGAATT
>DASVOL010000387.1:0-3024 GCA_036383375.1 Bradyrhizobium sp.
CACGCCAAGATCGCCGAAGGGCCCGGCGGACCGGCCGAAATGGTGCCGGGCAAGCGGCACTGCAAGATGAAGATGTACACCGCTGTTGCCAAAGGCGGGAACTATGAGATCGTGGCGCGCAGCGCCGGTCTCGTCGATCCCAAGGAATGCTGAGCAATCCATGGGTGGAGCAGAGCAGGCCGTCGCACGCATCGGTGAGGAACCGGATGTCGTGACAGGTGAGGGGCTACCAGCCGCGCGCGCGCCGGCGGGACAGGCATCGGCAGGATGGAAGGTCCTGCCGATCGTGGAAGGGCTGGTGCTCTTGATCGCACTGGTCCTGCCATGGGTGCTGCAGGATTATCTCACGGTGTTCGCCACCCGCGTGGTGATCCTCGCGCTGTTCGCGCTGTCGTTCGACCTGGTGTGGGGCTATGCCGGCATCATGAGCTTCGGCCAGGCGCTGTTTTTCGGCGCCGCCGGCTACGGCGTGGCGTTGCTCGCGCGCGACCTCAACGTCACCTCGATCCTCTTGATCCTGCCGGCGGGCACCTTGATCGGCCTCACCGCATCGCTGCTGCTCGGCGGCTTCCTGCTGCTCGGGCGCTATCCCTCGAGCGTGATCTTCGTCTCGCTCGGTACCCTGACCGGCTCCTATGCGGCGGATCGGCTGGCGCGCGGCTGGTACTATCTCGGCGGCCAGAACGGCATCCCGTCGATCCCGCCGCTCACCCTCGGCAGCTACGAGTTCGAGGAGGGGCCGGTCTACTACTACATGGTGCTCGGCATCCTGGTGGTCGTCTATCTGCTTTGCCGCTTCCTGGTCCGCTCGCAATTCGGCCTCGCGCTCGCGGGCCTGCGCGAGAACGAGCAGCGCATCGCCTTCTTCGGCTACAAGGCGCAGCATCTGAAGGCGATCATCTTCGCGGTCGGCGGCACCATCGCCGGCCTCGCCGGCAGCCTCTATGCCTTCCACGAAGGATTCGTCTGGCCCAATATGCTGGGCGTCGTGTTCTCGACCCAGGTGGTGCTCTACGTGTTGTTCGGCGGCTCCGGCACGCTGATCGGCGCCGTCATCGGCACCGTGATCATCGAGGGCGTCAGCTTCTGGCTGTCGGACAATTACCGCGATGTCTGGCCGATCATCCTCGGCGTGCTGCTGCTGCTCGTGATCATGTTCCGCCCGCTCGGGCTGGTCTCCTTCGTGCTCGGCGAGCGCGAGCGGGTCGGCAGCTTCGGCAAGGCGCCAAAGCCGAAGGAGACCGGCAATGCCGCTCCTTGAAGCGTCAGGCATCAGCAAGGTGTACGGCAAGCTCACCGCGCTCGACGGCGCAGGCCTGACGGTCGGCGAGAACGAGTTTCATGGCCTGATCGGCCCCAACGGCTCGGGCAAGAGCACGCTGATGAAATGCGTCGCCGGCGCCGAGGTGCCGACCACGGGCAAGGTCTCATTCGTCAACACCGACATCACCGCGTTCACGCCGACCGAGCGCGCCCGCGCCGGCATGAGCCTGAAATTCCAGATCACGTCGGTGCTGCCGACGCTGACGCTGTACGACAACATCCTGCTGGCGCTGCAGGCGCATTCCTCGCTGTTCGATCTCGTGCTGTCGCGCACCCGCAACAGGCTGCACGATCAGGTCATGACGATGCTGACCCAGTTCCGTCTCGCCGATCGCGCGCATGATGCCGCGGCCGCGCTGTCGCACGGCCAGCAGCAATGGCTCGAGATCGCGATGGCGCTCGCCGGCAAGCCGCGGCTGTTGCTGCTGGACGAGCCGACCGGCGGCATGAGCCTCGAGGAGCGCCGTGTCACCGGCGAGCTGCTGCAGCCGATCAAGCAGCATTGCTCGCTCGTCATCGTCGAACACGACCTCGATTTCATCCGCGACATCTGCGACCGCCTCACCGTGCTCGACCAGGGCAAGGTGCTGGCGTCGGGGACGGTCGCGGAAATCCAGGCCAACA
This sequence comes from Bradyrhizobium sp., assembly GCA_036383375.1. GTDB lineage: Bacteria > Pseudomonadota > Alphaproteobacteria > Rhizobiales > Xanthobacteraceae > Bradyrhizobium. The sequence goes on from DASVOL010000387.1 coordinate 1,948, forward strand.
AGAGCGTCCAGGAGATTTATCTTCGCCGTGCCTGACCAATCCTTCCTCGATATCCGGCATATCGATGCCGGCTACGGCCGCAGCCAGGTCCTGTTCGATGTCAACATCGGCATTCCCTGGCGCGGCGGCGTCGCCGTGCTCGGCCGCAACGGCGCCGGCAAGACCACGCTGATGAAGACTATCGTCGGCGAGCTCCCGAGCACGACGGGAGAGTTGTTCTTCGATGGCCGCGACATCACCCGCCGCCGCACCGAGGAGCGGGTGCGCTCCGGCATCGGCTATGTGCCGCAGGAGCATTCGGTGTTCGCCCGGCTTTCGGTGCGCGACAACCTCGCGGTCGGCTCGCTGACCAATTCCGATACGAGCGCGGTCGATCGCGTGCTCGAGATCTTCCCCAAGCTCGGCCAGCGCCTCGACCAGCCGGCCGGCACGTTGTCCGGCGGCGAGCGCAAGATGCTGGCGATCGGCCGGGCCATGCTCGGCAATCCGAAGCTGTTGCTTCTGGACGAGCCGACCGAAGGCGTCTGGATCGGCGTGATCGAGGAGATCACCGAGCGGCTGATCGAGCTTGCGAAGAGCATCTCGGTCGTGATCGTCGAGCAGCATCTCGACCTTGCGCTGCGCGTCGCTGACTACGCCTATGTGCTGGACCGCGGCCGCGTCGCACTGCAAGGCGGGGCGAGCGAGGTGCGCAACGATCCTGAACTGCTGCGCTATCTGGCGCCGTAGCGCGGCTACCACGCAATCTGGCTGCGCTCGGGCCGGTCGCTCAACAGCGGCTTGCCGAATACCGCCGGCACAAGGTCGTCGAGGAAGAGCAGCAATTGGGCCCGGAAGCCCGGCCCGGTACCGCCGGCGCGGCTCAGCGGGATGATCGCCTCGGCGGCGACCTGCCAGGTCACCGCCACATACGCAAAGCCGGGATTTGCGGTCGCGGCGGTCGCCTGGCCGCGCGGGCTGTCGAACTGGAACTCAATCAGCGGCACCAATTGATTCAACGGCTCGTCTTTCGGCGGTCCGCCGTCGAACCGCCTTGTCAGATACAGCGTGCTGTACTGGATCGAGAAGCCCCAGTGC
>DASVOL010000388.1:0-10922 GCA_036383375.1 Bradyrhizobium sp.
GGCATCCCGCGCCGTCCGATCGCTGACGAAGAGGCGGATGCACGCGTGCTCTACCGGGTGCTGGCGCAGCTCGGCGGCCGCGATCTCGTCGGCACCGCGACCGAGCTCGATCCCGGCACGTTCTACCAAGCGATCCCGGGAGACTAGCGGTGCTGCGCCTCCTTTCATTCGCGCTGTTCGTCGCGACCTGGTGGATTGCCTCGCTGTTGATCGGCGATGCGAAGCTGCCGGCGCCACCGGCGGTGCTGTCGGTCCTCGCCGCCGAAGCGCGATCGGGCGCGCTGTTCGTCAATCTCGGCGCAACGCTGGCGCGCGTCGCACTGGCCTTCACCCTCGCCATGGCGCTCGGCTCGGCGATCGGCTATCTGATGGGCCGCGTGTCGCTTGCCAATCGCCTCGGCGATCCCTGGCTCATCCTGCTGCTCAACCTGCCGGCGCTGGTCGTCATCGTGCTGGCCTATATCTGGGCCGGGCTGACCGAGGTCGCCGCGATCACGGCCATCGCCATCAACAAGCTGCCGACCGCCGTCGTCACCTTGCGCGAGGGCGCCCGCGCGCTCGACCCTGCGCTCGACGAGATGGCAACGGCGTTTGCCTTGCCGCGCGGCCGCGCGTTCCGGCATGTGGTCCTGCCGCAGCTTGCGCCCTACATTGCGGCCGCTGCGCGCTCCGGACTGTCGCTGGTCTGGAAGATCGTGCTGGTCGCCGAATATCTCGGCCGCCCCAACGGGGTCGGCTTCGAGATCGGGGTTGCCTTCCAGCTGTTCGACATCCCGTTGCTGCTCGCCTACTCGCTGAGCTTTGCCGGGGTCGTGCTCGTCATCGAGACCTTGCTGGTGCAGCCGTTTGAAACCAGGCTAACGCGGTGGCGGCTCCGTGCAGCTTGAGGTCAGTATCACGGGCAAGAGCTTTGCGAGCGCGGCCGGAAAGCGGCACGACGTGCTCGCCAACGTCACCTTCACGTTGAACGCCGGCGAGGTTGGCGTGCTGTTCGGCCCATCGGGCTGCGGCAAGAGCACCCTGCTCCGGATTCTCGCCGGGCTCGACGCCAACTACCAGGGCCACGTCGCGCGCTCCCCCGGCATGCGCCTCGGCATGGTGTTCCAGGAGCCGCGGCTGTTGCCCTGGCGCACCGTGGAGGAGAATGTGCGGATCGCCGCGCCTGACGTCGACGACGGCACGCTGTCGGCGCTGTTCGAGGTGCTCGAATTGAGCGTGCACCGCAACCACTTTCCCGGTGAGCTGTCGCTCGGCCTCGCCCGCCGCGTCGCGCTCGCCCGCGCCTTCGCCATCGAACCGGATTTCCTGATCCTCGACGAGCCACTGGCCTCGCTCGACAATGCACTTGCGGGGCGGTTGCGCGACCAGGTCGCCACGCTGGTCGCCAGCCGGAAGATGATGACGCTGCTGGTCACCCACGATCTCGACGACGCAGTCCGCCTCGGCGACCGGCTGTTCTTCCTGTCGCCGCGACCGGCCCGAATCCTTCACGTCGAAACCATCGCCGCGCCGCGCGCGAAGCGAAGCGAGCCGGAGATCGGCGAAATCAAGCGGCAGCTCGCACAGTTGGACCTTGCAAATATGTGAGGGGCCGTCATCCTTGGACCAAAGCGTGAGGGAGAGGTTGAATGCCGCGTGCGTCGATTGCTGTTGGTGTTGCGTTGCTTGTGCTGCCGGCCACAGTGCTCGCCCAAGGCAAGGGCAAGGGCATCCGGCTGTGGAATCTGACCAGCGCCACGATTTCGAGCTTCGAGCTGTCGCCGGCAGGCAAGAACGAGTGGGGTCCGAACCAGACGCTCAACGACAAGGACAAGGAAGTCGACCACGACGAGCGCCTGCGGATCATCGGCGTCGAGCCCGGCCGCTACGATGCCAAGGTCGGCTACAGCGGCGCCAGGCAGTGCTTCGTGCGCGACATCGAGATCAAGGCCGATGCCGTGTTTTCGGTGTCCGACAAGGATCTGAAGGACTGCAATAAATGACGGGCTAGCCGGCGGGCGGCTCACCACCGGTGCCGGCGCGATCGTTGGTGTGCGGATATTCGCAACGCCATCGCACCGCGGTCCATTTCGGATGCTCGCCGACCCATTGCGCGATGTAAGGCGGCGCGGCCATCGCGCATTGCTGCAGCGAACCATTCCAGTTGAACACCAGATGCTGCTCCTCGCAGGTGGCGGGCGACAGCACGGCACAAACGGTGACGATCAGATCAATCGGGTTCATGCATCAAACCTCGCGGGCGTCGTCAAAAGATAACATAAGCGCTACGCCCGCAGCAGGCGGAAGTTTCAATTCTGGGCGAGATCAATCGGAACTTGGCGGTCACGGCCCGGCAAGCACGCCGGCCTGATCCGAGCCGGCACCTGGTGAAACCGGCGCCTTGCCGTCAGTTCATTTCGTCAATAAGCTGGTTCCCTACAACTGCTAACAGGCTGATGGCTCTTACGGAAACCTCCCGGCGCGGCGTCGCGGTCGCTGTGTGCTTGCTGGCGCTCGCCGCGGGCGCTTGGCCTCTCACGGGCCAGGTCCGGCGCGCAGCTGCGGAGCCGCAGCCGGACAAATCGGATTCGGGCCGCGCGGAGCCTTCCCGCACCGCAAACAGCGACCAGGCAGCGGTCAAGCTGACGCCCAGCCAGCAGGGACAGATCGGACTCGAAACCGCGGTTGTGGAAGCCGCTCCGCATCCTGAGCAATTCCGCGCATACGGTGCGGTGCTGGACATCTCCCGCATTACCGAGCTCGCCAACAGCTACGCCAATGCGCAGGCTCAACTCCAGACCGCGCAAGCCAAGCTCGAAGTCGCAAAGAGCGCATTCGACCGGACCAAGAATCTCGTCGACTCCGCCGCGCTCCCGAGAAAGGAAGCCGAAACCGCAGAGGGAACGTTGCGGACCGACAAGGCCGCGCTTGCCGCAGCGGAATCGCAGCTCAGGACCCTCGCGGCGACGGCGCAGCAGGAATGGGGGCCGGTGATCGGCCGCGGAATCGTCGAGCGTTCGGCCGCCGTGGTCAGGCTGATCGAGCGCGATCAGTTTCTGGTTCAGGTGACGCTGCCGCCCGGCGTAAGTGTCACCGGGACACCGGGAACGGCTCTGGCGCAAGCGCCGACGCGAAATGCGAATATCGATCTCCAGTACGTCTCTCCGGCAACACGCACCGACCCACGTATTCAGGGATTGAGCTATTTCTTCTCGGCTCCCGGCGACAGCGGCCTGCTGCCCGGCATGAACACCACCGTCTATGTGCCGTCCGGCAACACTTACGAGGGCGTGTTCATTGAAGATACGGCGATCGTACGATGGCAGGGCCGATCGTGGATCTACCTGCGCGTGAGCCCCGACAGCTTTCGACGGCATCCGATCAGCACGGATCAGCCGGTTTCGGATGACGACTATGTCGTCCGAGACATCCCATCGGGATCCGAGATCGTGATCCGGGGCGCACAGGTCTTGCTGTCCGAGGAGGCCAAGAGCCAGCTTCGGGGCGGCGACGACAATGACTGACGGCATCGGCTCCAACAGGCTCGGGCCGCAAGCCGCTCTCGTCGCGTTCGCCATCCGCTTCCGCGGCATCGTGCTCGCGCTTTCGTTCGCGCTGCTCGGCTATGGCCTGTTCACGCTCGGCGAAGCCAAATACGGGGTCTTCCCCGAATTTGCACCGCCACAGGTCGCGATCCAGACCGAAGCGCCCGGCCTCAGCCCGGAGCATGTCGAACTTCTGGTCACCCAACCGATCGAAACGTCGATCAACGGCTTGGCCGGCGTCGAAAGTCTGCGCTCGTCGTCGATCCAGGGCCTCTCCGTGGTGACGGTGGTCTTCCAGCCGGGCAGCGACATCTACCGGGCGCGCCAATTGGTGACGGAGCGTCTCGCGGTCGTGGCCGCGCGGCTGCCACAAGGCGTGCAGCCGCCGTCGATGACACCATTGACCCCGCTGGCCGGCACGGTGCTGGTCATTGGCCTGACGTCCGACCAGCGCTCGCTGATGGATTTGCGCACCGTTGCGGACTGGACCGTCGCAAGACGGCTTCTGGCCGTACCGGGCGTGGCACAAGTATCCACCTACGGCAAGGATGTCAGGTCTCTGCAAGTGCAGGTCCGCCCGGACGACCTGATCCGCTTTCGGGTCGGCCTGAACGATGTACTGGCCGCCGCGCGCAAGGCCACTGGCGTGCGAGGCGCCGGCTTCATCGATACCGCCAATCAGCGCATCACGTTGCAAACCCAGGGCCAGTCTTTGACGCCCGACCAGCTTGCCCGCACCGTTCTTCTGCACGAAGGCGGCGCAAGCGTGGTTCTCGGCGACGTCGCGACCGTCGTGACCGCTCCCGAGCCGCCAATCGGGGCCGCCCTCATCGACGGCGTGCCTGGCGTCATGCTGATGGTGAGCCAGCAATACGGCGCGAATACGCGGGAGGTCACCACGCGCGCGGAAGCCGCCCTGCAAGAACTGCGACCTGGCCTCGAAGCCGACGGAGTTCGGCTCCATGCGGACATATTCCGCCCTGCCAATTTCATCGACGCGGCGACCGAGAACGTGCTCAACGCCTTGTTGATCGGCGGGGCGCTCGTGGTCGTTGTTCTGTTTCTATTTCTGTTCGACTGGCGCACCTCGATCATCAGTTGCACTGCTATCCCCCTGTCGTTGATAGCGGCCGTGCTCGCACTGCAATGGATGGGTGAAACGCTCAACACGATGACGTTGGGCGGCCTCGCAATCGCGATCGGCGAGGTCGTCGATGACGCCGTGATCGGCGTCGAGAATGTCGTACGTCGATTGCGCGAGAACCGCCGGGCAACGGCGCCGAGATCCGAGGCTCGCGTCGTGCTCGATGCATTCCTCGAGGTGCGTACCGCCGTTGCCTATGCGACGTTTGCGGTGCTGTTGGTCTTCTTTCCGATCCTGGCGCTCTCCGGCATTGCCGGCCGTCTCTTCGGCCCCCTGGGCATCGCCTACATCTTCGCCGTGCTCGCCTCGCTCGCGGTCGCCCTTACGGTGACGCCGGCGCTCTCCATGCTGCTCCTCGTCGGAAGGACCGGCGGACAGCGCCTGCATGAACCGCCGGCAGTGCGGTGGTCTCGTCGCTACTACCAGGCCTTGCTGCGTCGTATCGGCCGCTACCCGAAGCTGGTGATGACCGCGGCCGTAGTTTTGACGATCGCCGGTGCGGCGATGCTGCCATTCTTCGGGGGGACCTTCCTGCCGGATCTGCGGGAAGGCCATCTGATTCTGCACGTCTCCGCGATCCCCGGCACCTCGCTCGACGAGTCGCTTCGTATCGGCAAACTGATGACCGATACGCTCCGACAAATCCCGGGTGTGCGGAGAGTGGCGCAGCATGCAGGCCGGGCCGAGGCCGGCATCGACACGGTTGGCCCGCATTCCAGCGAGTTCGAGGTCGACCTGGAGCCGGGGCTCTCGGGCCGGGCGCAATCCGCAGCAGAAGCCCGCATCAGGGCCGCTCTTGCCGACTTCCCCGGGGTTTCCTTCTCGAGCAAGACTTACCTGACGGAACGCGTCGAGGAGACCGTCTCCGGCTTCAGCGCGGCGGTGGTCATCAACATCTACGGGCCCGATCTCGATTCACTCGAAAACGCTGCGCGCGACGTCGCGCGAGAACTGGATGAAGTCGCGGGCGCCGTCGACGTGCAGCAACGATCCCCGCCGGGAATGCCGCAGGTCAATGTCACGCTTCGCCCGACGGACCTGCAGCGCTGGGGGCTCGATGCGGTCGAAGTGCTCGAACTGATTCGTACCGCCTATCAGGGCGATGTCGTCGGCCAGGGCTATGAAGGCAATGCCGTCTTCAACGTCATCGTGATCCTCGACGCGCATGCCCGCGCCCGACTGACGCAGATCGGCGACCTACCGGTGCGCACGCCGAGCGGCGCTTACATCCTGTTGAAGCAGATCGCCGACGTCTACGAGACCTCAGGCCGTTATCAGATCCAGCACCTGAATGCGCAGCGCGTGCAGACCGTAACGGCGAACGTCAGCGGGCGCGATCTCGATTCCTTCGTGGCCGCCGCCAAACGCAAGCTGGCCCGCGAGGTCACGCTGCCGCCCGGTGCTCGTGTCGAATTTGCCGGAGCCGCCGAGGCCCAGGCCCGCTCGCGGCACGATCTCATCGTCAACACCTTGCTGGCCGGGACAGGAATCGTCGTCCTGCTCGCGATGGTGACAGGCCATTGGCGAAATCTGCTGCTGGTCATGATCAACCTGCCGTTTGCCTTTGTCGGTGGCGTGTTCGCTCTGGCATTGACCGGTGGCCTGCTTTCGCTCGGATCGATGGTCGGCTTCGTGACACTGTTCGGCATCACGCTGCGCAACTCCATTCTCATGATCTCGCACTACGAGCACCTCGTCCTCGTCGACGGCCGCGTCTGGGGACTGGATACCGTGATCGAGGGCGCGGCCGACCGTCTCGTCCCGATCCTGATGACGTCTCTCGTGACTGGCCTCGGATTGCTGCCGCTCGCGATCGGCGCGGGAGAACCGGGACGTGAAATCGAGGGCCCGATGGCGATCGTCATTCTTGGGGGACTGATGACTTCGATGGCGCTTAGTCTGCTGGTGCTGCCTACCCTCGCGCTTCGATATGCGCGTTTCAAGAACCGCCCCTAAGGGGCTCGCAAGGCGCGGGTTCGCTTCACAAGCGGCAATAGCCCCGATCGATCATCGGCGCAGCACAATCCGGTAATGGACGGTTTGGATTTTGGGCGGATTGTCGAAGTCGGTTGCAATGCGGCTTGCGCGACGAGGCCGAAGCCATCAAGTCGACAGGCGCCCGGAGATCGAAAGACCCGCCGACACTGCCACGGCTCCGACGGCGTTTGCCATGGAAGCCGCAGCAGGTCGTCAGGTGGATTACTTGCGCGCTGCGCAGGCGTACATGTTGATTTCCATGCCGACCGGCACTTCAACGATCTTCGGTGTTTTCCAGGCCATTTCCTTCTCCCAAGTATATGTTGGCGCAAGCGTCGCGCCGCGCGGCAAGCTAGGGCTGGCTGTTCCAGGGCGCAAGCCGGCCGGGTAAAGACCCGACTTCGCTGCTGGACATGCCGAAACGGACGACGGCTCGCTGACGTCCGTCCGGCTTTGATACGGCTGGGAAACCCCGACGCTGATCTGTCAGGCATTTTCCGGCTGCCGGGCGGCGACGCACCGATAAGCAGACCCGATCGCGCCGGCGGCGTCTTGCCCGAGAGCGAAATCGCAACTTTTTTTGTTATGCGCGGAATCCGGCGCCAATAACCGGAATCCGCCCGGCACAATTCGCAGGCATGGACCTATTTGAGCAGGCGCAGCAGCGCCCGGCCGGCGCGCGACTTCAACTCCTTCGCATCCAGCGTTCCGTCATTGTCGGGATCGGCGGCCTTGAACCGCTGCTCGACGACCGCGAGATACTCATCGAGCGTCAGGGTGCCATCGTGATCCGGATCCGCCATCTTGAGCTCTTTCGCAGTCAGCCGTCCGCGCAGTTCACGCACGTCGAGCGTGCCGTCGTGATCGGGATCGAGCTTCGCGAACAGATCTGCGGCAGCCCTCTTGGCCTCGGCAAGGTCGACCGTGCCGTCATTGTCGGGATCGAGCATCTTGAGCGCGCTGCGACCGCCCGATGCGGCCAGAGCGGGACCCGACAGCACGGCCATGGCCAAAGTCAAAGCAAGCGATCGGCGCGAAATCATCGTTCGTCTCCCTTGAGTGCTCCGGCAAAGATACCGGACCTACCATAGCAGTTTCGGCGACGCTTCCCACAGCTAGTGCAACCCACGAAACCTGTCGGGTTTCGGGTGGAAAGAAACTTCCTCACGGATCATCTGTGGTGCTCGAACGGCATTGCACCGGAACGAGCGAGGTGACCCATGAGCGACATTTGCAGGACCACGTTGGGCTGCCTCGTTGCGCTCGGTCTGACCGCGCCCACGTCCGCGCAGAACAAGGCCCCTGCCCCATCGGCAGAGGTTGTCCAGCAGCGCACGCTCACCGGCAAGGAGCGGCTCGGACGCAAATGGACCGACGAGCAGCGCATCGACAATTGCAACGTGCCGCCGGACAAGCGGGGCACCAAGCCGCGCCCGAGTGCCTGTCCGCATACGCCGTCTAGCTGATCGACCGTTCGCGCTGCGGCATAGCCGCGGGTCACACATGGCGTTGTGTATTCCACGTGGCGGTAAGCTACGGGCGCATCAGCGAAAACCTGAGGCTTTCGGCCGGTCTCTCGAAGCCGCTGGGGTTCGTTCACGTTTTCGTATTGACCCGTTTTGGTTTCAGGGGGATGGTTCCGTTGCAACGTCAGGAATAGGCGTGCGGGAAAAGGTTCATTGGGAGGATATGATGAGACGCATTGCACTGGCCGCAAGCCTCGTGATTCTTGCATCTTATGGTGCAAGCGCTCAGACCAACGAGCAATTGGTCAAGGGTGCGACTGATACGTCGAACGTTCTCAATTATGGAATGGGCTACAATCTTCAGCGCTTCTCGACGCTGAACCAGATCAACAGGGACACCGTCAAGAACCTGGTCCCGGTCTGGAATTACAGCTTGAACGACGACCGCAGCGAGGAATCGCAGCCGCTCGTCTACCAGGGCGTCCTCTACGTCACCACGCACAGCGCCACGATCGCGATCGACGCCAAGACCGGCAAGCAGATCTGGAAGACCAAGGTCGAGTATCCCGCCGAGACGCCGCGTATCGTCTGCTGCGGCATCATCAATCGCGGCGCGGCCCTGTATGACGGCAAATTGTTCCGCACCACCCTCGACGCCAATGTGATCGCGCTCGATGCCAAGACCGGCAAGGAGCTGTGGCGCGAGAAGGCCGCGGACATCAAGGAAGGCTACTCGATGACGGTGGCGCCGCTGGTCGCCGACGGCGTCGTGATCACCGGCATCTCGGGCGCCGAATTCGGCACCCGCGGCTTCATCGACGGCTGGGATCCGGCGACCGGCAAGAAGCTCTGGCGTACCTACACGATCCCGACTCCGGACGAGCCCGGCGGCGATACCTGGAAGGGCGACACCTGGAAGCTGGGCGGCGGATCGACCTGGATCACCGGCTCCTACGATGCCGAACTGAACACCGTATATTGGGGCATCGGCAATCCCGGACCGTTCAACTCGGCGGTGCGTCCCGGCGACAACCTCTACACCTGCTCGGTGCTGGCGCTCGATCCGAAGACCGGCAAAATCAAGTGGCACTACCAGTTCTCACCGAACAATCCGTTCGACTACGACTCGGTGGCCGAGATGGTGCTCGCCGACATGAATGTCGAGGGCAAGCCGACCAAGGTGCTGATGGATGCCAACCGCAACGGCTTCTTCTACGTGCTCGACCGCACCAACGGGAAGCTGCTCGCGGCCAATCCCTATGTGAACGTCAACTGGGCCACCGGTGTAGACCTGAAGACCGGACGGCCGATCGAGACCGACGTCGTCAAGGATGCGCGTGACGGCAAGAAGGTCACGGTCTATCCGTCGATCCTCGGCGGCAAGAACTGGGAGCCGATGTCGTTCAATCCGCAGACCGGCCTCGCCTATGCCAACACGCTCGCCTTCGGCGGCAAGTACAAGTCCGAACCGGTGACGTTCAAGCAAGGCGAGTGGTACGTCGGCATGGACCTCACCGATCCCTGGGAATGGGGCACCGGACCGCGCGGCCATCTGAAGGCGATCGATCCGATGACCGGCAAGGCGAAGTGGGAAGTGCCGAGCGACATTCCGCGCTTCTCCGGCGTGCTCTCCACCGCTGGTGGCGTGGTGTTCTCCGGTCAGCTGACTGGCGAGTTCGAGGCTTTCGACGCCGACAACGGCAAGAAGCTCTGGCAGTTCCAGACCGGATCGGGCATCGAAGGACAACCCGTGACCTGGCAGCAGGACGGCGTGCAGTATGTCGCCGTCACCTCGGGCTATGGCGGCGTCTATTCGCTGTTCTCGGGCGACGAGCGGCTCGCCAAGGTCCCACCCGGCGGCTCGCTGTGGGTGTTCGCGGTCAAGAATTGAGCGCGGAGCACACGTGACTGAACGAGTAACCCTGTTGACGGCGGCGATCTTCGCCGCCGTCGCGGCGGCCCTGATCACGTTGATCCCGGCAGCCGCACAGCAAGCCAGTGCAATCGACCTTCAGGGTCAAGCCGACCAGGGCAAGGTCACCTACGCCAAGAACTGCTCGCATTGCCATGGGCCCAACATGGTCAACTCCGGCACCATCACGCCGGACCTGCGCGCGTTTCCCGACGACAAGACGCGCTTCGTGACCACCGTGAAGCAAGGCAAGAACGGCAAGATGCCGCCTTGGGTCGACATCCTGAGCGAGCAGGAGATCGCCGATGTCTGGGCCTTCCTGTTGAGCCGGAGGCCGCAATGAGGGCGCTCCTGACGGGCGCCGCGACAGCCCTGCTTCTCGCCGCCACGGCGACAGCGCATGCCGCCGACGCGCCGCTCAAGATATGCCTCGATGAGGATTTGCCGCCGTTGTCGGCGCATCACCGCGGCAAGCCGGATGCCGGCTTCGATGTCGCGCTCGCGCAAGTGATCGCCGAGCGGCTCGGGCGGCCGCTCAAGATCCAGTGGTTCGAGAGCAAGCTCGACGAGGATTCGAGCCCCGCGCTGGAAGCCAATGCGCTGCTGTCGGACGGGCGATGCTCGCTGGTCGGCGGGTACGCCTTCACCACGGACTCGCTGAAGGCGCCGGGCGTCGCGACGGCCAAGCTGCCGGACTTCGATGGCGCCACCCGCGACGATCGCCGCCGGCGGATCCCGATCGGGGTGCTGGCGCCAAGCCAGCCCTATATCTACTCGCCGATGACCGTCGTGCTCGGCCCCAAAGCCAAGGACCGGCTCAAGGATCGCAAGATCGCCGACATCGGCGATCTCGCCGGCCTTCGCCTGACGATCGAAAGCGGCACGCTGGGCGATGCCAT
>DASVOL010000389.1:0-2628 GCA_036383375.1 Bradyrhizobium sp.
AAGGACGCCTCCGACCCGCAGTGGAAGAATGACGAGGGCATGAAGAAGTTCATGGCCTTCGCCGAGAAGTACATGCCGGGCGCCAACCTGTCCGACGCCAATCTGGTCTATGGCTACGCCGCGGCGCAGACCATGGTGCAGGTGCTTAAGCAGGCCGGCGACAACCTGACGCGTGAAAACGTGATGAAGCAGGCCGCCAGCCTGAAGGACTTCACGCCCGATACGCTGATCCCCGGCATCCGGATCAACACCAGCGCGACCGACTTCGCGCCGGTCGAGCAGCTCAAGATGATGCAGTTCAAGAACGGACAGTGGGAGCTGTTCGGCGACATCATCAGCGCCGAGACGGGCGGCTAGCGCTGCGCAAGGCGACCAACATCAGCCGTCGCGAAGCCGCCCATCCGGGCGGCTTCGTTGTTTCGGCGAGCACTCTCACCGTCACCCCCGCGCAACGGCTTCGCCGTTGTCGCTGGAGGAGCCGCGAAGCGGCGTCTCGAAGGGTCGACGGCCCAACTGTGGCCGTCGATCCTTCGAGGCTCGCTCCGCTCGCACCTCAGGATGACGGAACTGGCAGCGCGACGTGGACACTTGCGCCGGAACGATCGCCACGCCACGCGTAACCTACGACTACCCCGGCAAGAAAATCGCAAACGGCTCGTCGATCGTACGGCGCAGATGCTCGCGATAGAGGGTGTAGTTGGCATCGTCAGCCGACACCCGGCCAAGGCTTGGCTTCGGCACATTCTTCACCGGAAGGAATGCGATCGGCGCGGCGACCGGCGTCAGCAGCGAGCCGCGGCCGGCGAGCAGCGTCGTGATGATGCCGTACATCTCACCGGTGTTGCGCGGGCGCGAGACCGTGATCACGCGATGCTGGCCATGCCGGTTGGTGACGAGATAAACGAAGCCCGATTCGTTGGGCACCGCCACCTCGCCGTACTGGGTGTAATCGGCATCCTGCCGCTCGCCTTCGCGGAAGCCGAGCGATGACGCCGCATCGTCCCAGGCGATCTCCGTCCGATAGGCATAGACCGCTCCCTGCTCGCCGAACGACGGGCGCACCGTGATGTAGGTGCCTTCGATCCGCGCCACCGAGCGGCGCGAATAGGATCCGAGGCTGTCGGGCGCGATCCCGCCATTGGCAGGCGCGGCGACCGCGATCGCCTCCGGCAGCTTGCGCAGGGACACGCCGAGCGCCTGCTCGAGCCGCACGGTGGTCGCCAGCGTGAACGGACGGCGGCCGCCGAGCACCTTCTCCAGTGTCGACAGGCTGAGCTTGGCCTGCTCGGCCAGCGTCTGCCGCGAGATGCGGCGGCGCGCGATTTCCTCGCGGATGGTCTCTGCGACCTGCTGGCTCTGCTCGGTTGAAAGCTGCTTGTCAGGCGTCGGCATCCTGATTCCTGCCCGGTTCCCCTTGATTCCGGGCAGTCTAGCAGACCGGACAATCCATCACAAAACCGCACAAACCCGCCTCGGACGGCGGCGGGCCGCGCCGGACGGCGGCCAATCATTGCCGATCATTCTGCTCGCGCCAAAACTGCCGCTCTCCATGATTGCGAAGCAGCGAAAGCCTCGCTCGGGAGTGACGAAAATGACGATTTACGATGCATGTGAGAGCAGCCCGCAGATCCGGCTGTCGCGCCGGATGCGCATTGCGCTGTTCTTCCTGGTTGAAGGTGTGGCCGCGCTGGCGATCGGCTTCGCGGCGCTGTTCGTGAGCTTTGATCCAGTGTGGTCCGCCGAGTTGCCGCAACAGGCGGTGCTGCGGCCGAGCGAGGCTCGCTCCGGCTCGCTGCTGTTCAAGACCGACGACGGCTATAGGGATGCGCTGAGGCTCGGCATCGATGTCGACCTCACCGTGTCGGGCCCGACCGTCCGCGCCCGCGTCACCCAGATCTTCCGCAACCCGACCAAGGACTGGATGGAAGCGACCTATGTCTATCCGCTGCCGGCCGGCGGCGCGGTCGACACGCTGAAGATGGTGGTCGGCGACCGCATCGTGGTCGGCGACATCAAGGAACGGCAGCAGGCCCGCGCGATCTACGAGCAAGCCAAGCAGAACGGCCAGAAGGCCGCGCTCACCGAACAGGAGCGGCCGAACATCTTCACCAACTCGGTAGCCAATATCGGTCCCGGCGAAACCGTGCTGGTGCAGATCGAATATCAGGAGCCGGTGCAGCAGAACGGCAACGAATTCTCGCTGCGGGTGCCGATGGTGGTCGGCCCGCGCTACAATCCGCGTCCGGTGGTGCAGAGCGTCGACCTCCGCGCCGACGGCAGCGGCTGGGGCGCCACCACGACCGATCCGGTGCCGGACCGCGATCGTATCGCCTCCGAAGTGCTCGATCCCGCGACGAATGCGCCGATCAATCCGACCAACATCACGGTGCACCTCAACGCCGGCTTCCCGCTCGGCGAGGTGAAGAGCCATTTCCACCAGGTCAGGATCGAGAGCCCAGACAGCACGACGCGCGTCGTCAAGCTTGCCGAAGGCCCGGTGCCGGCCGACCGCGATTTCGAGCTGACCTGGAAACCGGCCGCCGAAAAGGCGCCGTCGGTCGGGCTGTTCCGCGAGCATGTCGGCAATTCCGACTATCTCTTGGCCTTCGTCACTCCGCCGTCGGTCGA
>DASVOL010000390.1:0-2803 GCA_036383375.1 Bradyrhizobium sp.
GGCTCGGCATCCTTCTGATCTTCTTGGCAGGTAGCATCAGCATCTATGCAGGACTGGCCGCACTTTTATGTTGTGCGCTGGTTCCGACGCTGCTTCTGCGGCGAGAATTCAGACGGGACATCGAGGCTCTCGATGATCCCACCGACAATCCCCGCGCGAACCGGTTGATCGGCAATGCTTCCTCCGGTGCCTCAATCGGAAGCCATCGGAGCGCACTTGGCGAGGCCGCCCCACGTCCGGATCGTCGTATGACACGCGCGCTCGGCGCTTTGGAAGATATGGCATGTCGATTTGTGGTCGAACTTTCCAAATCCGTCGCAATCGTCACTGCCATGACAGTTGGGTTCGCCTTTGCGGCTGAAATGGCCGCGTTCGCTCTATCCGACCGGGATGTCAGCGGCGCCTCTGGTTCGGGTCTGGCCGGAGGTGCCGGCGGCCTGTTTGGCCTGGTCCTCGCCGTCGTGATCGTCCTCAGGCGAATTGCCGATATCGAAGATTGATCGGGCGCTTGTGCCGGGAACGTCGGCCGGTAGCCCGCATGAGCCAACGGGTCGCGCGAACGCGCGCCCGATGACAGGCTCCGCGATATGCGGGGTCGGTTGGGTGCTGCGCAGGGCGCTTCAGCGCCGCGCAATCTGCCGAAAATGTGCTGATCGGCGCCTTACGCCCGCGGCCGATCCACCCTACCTTCGCTGAGCACCCACCGCAGGGCCTTAACCGATCCGATCCGGAGCGAACCTATCCCCCAACTCATCTTCGGCCTGACCAGCCTCTTGATTCTGGCCCGTTTCATCTGGCCGCTCGACTGGCCGCTGCCGGCAAAGATCGTCGCCGCGTTGCTGGTGCTGGTCGCCTTGCAGTTTCACCGCTGGAACCGATGGTCGTCAGGATCGGAATTCTCGCCGGAGTTTCCGCGTCCGGTGGTCGTCCTCTTCAATTGGACGTTCGGCGCGGTCATGTTGCTGGCGCTGCTGCAACTGGCGCTCGATGCGGGCCTATTGGTCGCAGCCCTGATCCACGGCGGCTTCGTCGGCGCGCCTGACGGCGTCCGCTACGCAATTGCGGCCGTGGCGGCCGCAGCCGCCGCGATCGGCGTCCATCAGGCCATGCGCATTCCGCCGCTGAAGGATATCGAGGTCGAGATCCGCGGACTGCCGCGCCAGTTCGACGGCTACACCATCCTGCATCTGACCGATCTGCACATCAGCCGGCTGTTTCCAGCGTCATGGGCGCGCGAGGTCGTCGCGCGATCGAACAAGCTCGGCGTGGACCTGATCGCGATCACCGGCGACCTGATCGATGGCACCATCGATGCGCGGCGCAAGGACATCGAGCCGTTGCGGGATCTTGTGGCCACCGACGGCGTCTACGTGATCTCGGGCAACCACGAATATATCTTCGGCTATGACGGATGGATGGCGCACTACGCAGCGCTCGGCCTGCGCTCGCTCGAGAACAGGCACATCGTGCTCGAACGCGGCGGCGGCCGGCTGGTGATCGCAGGGATTACCGACCGCGCGTCGCGCCGCAGGAAGCATCCCGTCCGCGATCTTGCCGCGGTGCTCGAAGGCGCCCCCAAGGGTGCGCCCGTCATCCTGCTCGATCACCAGCCGAGCGACGCACGCAACTCGGCTGCGCTCGGCGTCGCGCTGCAACTGTCCGGACACACCCATGGCGGATTGATCTGGGGGATCGACCGCCTTGCCGCGCCCGCCAATGCCGGCTTCGTCTCGGGCCGCTACGATGTCGATGGCATGACGCTCTACGTCAACAACGGCACCGCGCTCTGGCCGGGCTTTGCTCTGCGGCTCGGCCGCCCGTCCGAACTGACGCGGATCACGTTGCGTGCGGCTGGCGATGCCTGAGGGACGAGCTTTCCTTCACAGATTCGTAGGATGGGTAGAGCGCAGCGAAACCCATCATTGGCACCACGGCAAAAATCGATGAGTTTCGCTTCGCTCTACCCATCCTACGCTACGTGCGATGATGGCGATCCGTCGTCACAAAAATACCTCAGCTATGAACACGCCGCAGCGGTCGCGTGCTTAAGATATTGGTCATCTCTTTGCTTGCATTTTCACGACCTCATTCAGCAGGAGGCACCATGTCTGACATCACCATTCCCGGCGGAAAAATTCGTTCCTTCGTCGAGCGGATCGAGAACCTTGACACTGAAATGGCGGAACTGAGCGAGCAGAAGAAGGAAGTCTTCTCGGAGGCGAAGGGCGAAGGTTTCGACGTGAAGATCCTCAAGGAGATCATCAAGCTGCGCAAGCAGGACCAGGACGAACGCGACGAGCGTGAATCCTTGCTCGATCTCTACATGCGCGCCATGGAAACCGCGCCGGCCGAGAAGGAAGCGAAGGCGGCGTGAGGTCGGGGGCTAATCGTCCCCTACGCTTGCTCGGCGCCCATTATCAGCGATAATTTGGCGCCGCCTGCACCTGGAGGAAGTCATGGAGCTGCACCGGCGAGGACATCGATACAGGGATGTGGAGACCGGCGTCACGCTCGACACCTGGTTCCCGAACCGGGACGCGGCGGTGGTCCGCCACTGCCTGGCCGAGAAGCACGGTCTGATCGAAGGCGACGACGTCGAGGTTACGGTCCGGCATCTCGACGATCGTCCGGCGTCGACCGAGGACGCCTGGTTTCGCCTGCACCTGCTGTCCGAGCGGAGCGTCAAGCCGAACGGCCTCAACCTCGACGGCATCTTCGACCTGCTCACCAACGTCGCCTGGACATCCGCCGGGCCGGTGCTTCCCGGCAAGGCCGACGATCTGCGCACCAAGGTGGCAGCCGA
>DASVOL010000391.1:0-2656 GCA_036383375.1 Bradyrhizobium sp.
CGACAGCGCGGCGCGCCGCTGCAAGCGATCACGCGGAGCGCTGGATCGTTGGGATCAGTGACGAGGTCCGCCCCACGAGGCATCTCATGCATCCCCTCCGCCAGCACCATCCGCCACGGCGTCATGCGGAGAGCCTGCGCGCAGCCGGCGAGACTGGCGAGCGTCTGCTGTGTCAGTTGTCCGAAGGCTAAGCCAACCATCGCACCAGTCGGATAGAGTCCGGGCACAGGGTCAGCCGATTGGGTCGAGGGTTCAGCGTCGCCGCGAAGCGGCGGCGGCAAACTCGCGCCACCGGCCAGGTGGGCCGCCATTCGCCGCTTCTCACCCCCGGCTCCGCCGGAGGCAACGAACCATTCGGCCAGCGACAGTGCGACCTGCACGGCCTCGTTCCGCGCGACGGAAAGCCCGACTTGTGCGCCATCCGCCCGCACCAGCAGTCCGCCGCTGCGATCGCGCTCGATCCGGACATCCGCAGACGCGCCGGCCACGACGCGCGCGCTGCCGTCATCGATCGCGAAGCCGAACTTGGTGGGGAGATCGAGCGAAGCACTGGCGAGCGCCTGTTCAAGCTCAGCCGCGAGCGAACGCGTGTCGTCATCGGGTGTCCAGAACGGCGTCACCAGAATGTTGCGCTGCGCCTCGGTATCCGAATCTGCGTCCAGCAAGCCGAGTTCGGCGAGCCCGTCGATCAGGAGCGGATAACCTTCATCGTTGACGCCGCGGATCTGGAGATTGGCGCGGCTGGTCAGATCGATCAGGCCGTTGCCGTATCGCGCAGCGAGATCGGCAATTCCCGCCGCTTGCGCCGCGTCCAGCCGCCCGCCGCGCGGGCGGATCCGCACCACGAGGCCGTCGCCCGACTGCATCGGCCGCAGCGCGCCGGGACACCAGCCCTTGATCGCAATGGCGCTCATGAAGCCTCCTGCAGCGCGGCCGCAATCGAATTGCGCCGCGTCTGCCAGAGCGACGCATCGTGCAGCCGGGTGAAGCATGTTTCGATCGCAGCCAGCGCCGCCGGATTCTCGCGCGCCATGAAAGCGCGAACGTCGTCATTGCCGAGCGTCGCGTCGTAATAGAGGTCGAACAGATGCGGCGGCACCGCGCCGGCAAGATGCGCGAACGCCGCCATATGCTCCAGCGTGGCCGCTATCTCGGCAGCACCGCGGAAGCCATGGCGCATCATGCCCGCGATCCACGCGGGATTGGCCGCGCGCGCCCGCACCACCCGGGAGATTTCCTCGGTCAACGAGCGGGCATGCGGCTGATCGGGCCGTGTCGCATCGAGGTGATAGAGCGACGGAGCCCTTGCACCAAGCCGCCGCGCCGCAGCGGCAATGCCGGCCTCATGCGCGGCATAGTCCGCCGCCAGCAGCAGATCGCTCTCCGGCAAATCCTGGGTATGGACGAAGCTGTCGGCAGCAGCGAGCCTTGCCTCGATGCCGGCGCGGTCGGGTCTGATCTCGCCATCGGATGCAATGGCCCAGGACGATGCCGATAGCCAGGCTTCACCGGCCGCCTCGCGCGCCTCCTGTGTGAAGACGTCAGGGATAGCCGCGATGCCGGCACCATAGTGTCCGGGACGAGGCCCGAACACGCGCGAGATGCGCTGCCGGTAAGGATTCTCGTCCGCCTCATCGCTACGTTCGGCCAACGCCCCGGTCGCAGCTTCGAACAACTGGGCAAGCCCGGTAAAGACGTCGCGGAACAGCCCCGACACGCGCAGCGTCACGTCGATGCGCGGGCGGCCGAGCTCTGCCGGCGCAATGATGTCGTAGCCCGACACCCGGCCCGATCCATGATCCCAGCGCGGCGCGATGCCGGCGAGATGCAACGCCATCGCAAAATCCTCGCCGGCGGTGCGCATCGTCGACGAGCCCCAGAGATCGACGACGAGCCCTTTCGGCCAGTCGCCGTGATCCTGCAAATGACGGCGCAGCAGTTCCTCGGCGAGCTTGACGCCTTGTGCATGCGCCGACGGCGTCGGCACCGCGCGCGGATCGACCGCGAACAGATTGCGTCCGGTCGGCAGCACGTCGCTGCGCCCGCGATAGGGCGAGCCCGACGGCCCCGGCGCAACGCGCCGGCCGGCGAGCGCATCGCGGAGCGCCGCCCTCTCCGCCTCGCCGCAGGCACCTTGCCCGAACACATGCAGGCCGTCGCCGAATTGACTTTCCTTGAGATCGCAGACGAAACGATCGATCTGCGGAATCGCCTCGGCCGCGGAGACCGATGCGGCGAGTCCGAGATCGTCCTCCAACCCGGCGATCCGCGCTTCTTCGCGAATCGCGGCAATCAGGCGCTGCCGCCGCGCCGGATCGAGACCGTCCGCGGTCGAATACTCATCGAGCAATCGTTCGAGATTACGCAAGCCCTCTGGTACCGCCGCCTGCGCGAGCGGCGGCGGCAGATGGCCGATCGTCACGGCGCCGATCCGGCGCTTGGCCTGCGCGGCCTCGCCGGGATCGTTGACGATGAAGGGATAGACGACGGACAGATCGCCGGTCAGCGCTTCCGGCCAGCATGCGGATGACAGCGCAACCGATTTGCCGGGCAGCCACTCCAGCGTTCCATGCGCGCCCATATGGACGACGGCATCGATGCCCTGCTGCCTGAGCCACAGATGGAACGCGACATAGGCATGGCGCGGCGTGCGCGA